>NZ_WWIC01000067.1:0-27213 GCF_009872555.1 Streptomyces sp. SID5643 | reverse complement strand
GAACGGTCGCTTCCTTTGTACTCACCCTCTCGGGCTTTCCTCCGGGCGCTTCCCTTCGGTCTTGCGTTTCCGACTCTATCAGATCTTTTCTCGATCCGATTTCCTCGGTGCTTTCCAGGTTCCCGCTTCCGCGTTTCCCTTTCCGGCGGTTCCGACTTTATCAGAAGTTTTGAGCCGGACTGACCGGCCGCTCATTTCCGATTCATCGGGAGAGGCTTCAATGAAATCAGCGTTTCAAGAAGCAGGTAGATGTTCACTGTGGCTGGTCCGGGGCTAGAGCCCATGTCCAGGCAACTGTTCGAATCTACCTCCCCTCACTCGCCGTGTCAACGGCTCCTGTGGGGCGAAGAGGAGACTAGCAGTTGAACAGAGGTGGTCGCACATCCGGTGGTGGGCGGGACGATCAGGCTGCCGTGGGGACGGTCGCACTGCGTTCCGCTGCCGCGACGTCACCTGTCTCTCCAGCGCGGGTGGCACGGCCGCCCAGGACGTAGACATAGGCCAGGAAGGCCACTTCGGCGGCGACCCCGATGGTGATGCGGGCCCAGGTGGGGAGGCCGGACGGGGTGACGAAGCCTTCGATGGCTCCGGAGACGAAGAGGACGAGGGCCAGACCGATGGCCATGCCTATGGCGGCTCGGCCTTCTTCCGCGAGCGCCGTCCGCCGCGTCCGGGGGCCGGGGTCGACGAGGGTCCAGCCCAGGCGCAGGCCGGTGCCGGCCGCGACGAAGACCGCGGTCAGTTCGAGGAGACCGTGCGGGAGGACCAGGCCCAGGAACGTGTCGAGACGGCCGGCCGAGGACATCAGGCCTACTCCGATCCCGAGGTTGAGCATGTTCTGGAAGAGGATCCAGAGGACCGGGAGTCCCAGGAAGACCCCGAGGATGAGACACAGGGCGGCGGCCCAGGCGTTGTTCGTCCAGACCTGGGCGGCGAAGCTCGCGGCCGGGTGGCTGGAGTAGTACGTCTCGTACTGGCCGCCGGGGCGAGTCAGCTCACGGAGTTCGCTGGGGGCCGCGATCGAGGCCTGCACTTCCGGGTGGGTACCGATCCACCAGCCCAGGAGGGCCGCGACGGCCGTGGACAGGAGCGCGGTGGGCACCCACCAGTGGCGCGACTTGTAGACGGCGGCCGGGAAGCCGTGGGCCAAGAAGCGTGTGACGTCGCGCCAGGAGGCGCGTCGGGTGCCTGTCACGGCACTACGCGCGCGTGCCACGAGCTGGCTGAGGCGACCGGTCAGCTGGGGGTCAGGGGCGCTGGACTGGATCAGGGAGAGGTGCGTCGCCGTGCGCTGGTAGAGGGTGACGAGTTCGTCGGCTTCCGCGCCGTTGAGTCGGCGCTGGCGGCGGAGCAAGGCTTCGAGGCGGTCCCACTCCGCTCGGTGGGCGGAGACGAAGACGTCGAGGTCCATCGGGGTGCCTGCTCCTCGGCTGGTCGTCGGAGGCTCGTCGTGGATCAGCTTGTCGTACTACGGTGCGATGCGCCCTCAGCTTGGCAGACTGGCCCTGTCGGGGGCAGGGCAGGGGAAGGGCGGCAGGCGTGAGTGAGCTGGTGACGGGCGAGGCTGTGGCGTTGGAGCTGCGCCCCGCGAGGTTGCCCAGCAGGGCGCTGGCCGTACTGCTCGATCTGGTGGCGGCCATGGCGCTCTACGTCGCGGTGACCGTCGCGCTGGTGGTTTCCACGGCGTCACTCGACGAAGCGGCGCAGACGGCGCTGTCGATCGCCACGTTCGTTCTCGTGCTGGTGGGCGGGCCGATCGCCGTGGAGACGCTCAGTCACGGGCGGTCGCTCGGGAAGATGGCGTGCGGACTGCGGGTGGTGCGGGACGACGGGGGCCCCATCCGGTTCCGGCATGCGCTGGTGAGGGGCTTGATCGGCGTGATCGAGATCCTCATGACCTTCGGGATCGTCGCCTGCATCGCCTCGTTCGTGTCGGCGCGCGGGCGGCGGCTGGGGGATGTGTTCGCGGGGACGCTCGTCGTGCGGGAGCGGATTCCGGTCACGCGGACCGGCTTCGTGCCGCCCCCTCCGCCCTGGCTGGCGGGACGGTTCTCGGGGCTCGACCTGTCGGCAGTGCCCGACGGGCTGTGGCTCGCTGTCCGGCAGTACCTGACGCGCATGCAGCAGCTCGACCCGCAGGTGGGCTGGTTGATGGCGGAGCGGCTGGCGTCGGATCTCGCCGAGCGGACGGGCGCTCCGGTGCCGCAGGACGTGCCGCCGGCGGTGTATCTGGCCGCGGTCGTACAGGAACGGCAGGCGCGGGAGGCCCGACGGGCCTTCGGAAACGACGCGGCCCAAGCGACCGCACCCGCTCCGGCTCCGGCTCCGGCTCCGGCTCCGGCTCCGGCGGCTGACGTCCCGGTGGATACCCACGCGGCTCCATCAGCTGGCAACGCCCGGACTGCGGGCTCGGCACCGGCTGCCTCTGCGCCATCTGCCGGGGCGTCCGAGGTGGTGTCCGAGACGTCCGGCGGGGAGCGGCGGGCCGCGGACTCATCCGGTGCCTCATCCGGTGCCTCGGTCGGCGAGCGGCCCGGCACCGGGTTCGTGCCTCCGGCGTGATGGAGCGCGGCGGCGTCCGGCCGGGCTCGGCTGCCCGCTCAGGTGAACGCCGACGGTGGTGACTCCAGGTCTTCGAGCTCGATGCCGGGGGCCGCGAGCACCACGTCCCCGGCGATGTGCACGGTGTGCTGCTCGCCCGTGTCCAGGGCTGTGACCTGGTATTCGTCCACGGTCAGGGGGCCGTTGTCAGTGGCGTGTGCTTCGCTCTTCACCAAGGCCCAGGACTGGTCCACGGTGCGCGGGGCGAGGACCGGGTCGGTGAAGGCGACGAGGCGTACGCGGGTGGCGGCCGCGGAGGGGGTGAGGCGCAGGAGGCGGGCGGTGGCGACGAGAAATGCCGGGGACGTGCCGGTGAAGGCGTGGGCGCGCACATTGCCTTCGGTGGCCTCGGTCCCGGTGGGATCGGTACGGACCCAGGTCACGCCGTCGAGAGCGGCGCCGCGGACCTGCCAGGCGGCGGCGTGGAGTTCCAGACGGAGGGGGCGGCCCAGTTCGTCGAGGGTGAGGTCGACGGAGCCGTGGTGCTCGCCGGCGGGGGTGGTCAGCTGGGAGACGTAGCGCCAGCCGGAGGGGCCGGGGGCGCACTGGAAGTGCTCTTCCGCGAGGGGGGTGTGATCGTGCGGATCGTGGAGCGAATATCGGCCGCGGGGCATGGGGGTCCTGGGTCTTGACGGGCTGGGCCGGTCGCCGGTCCGTCAAACGGGGCAGGCCCCCGGCACGGGGGTGCGGGGGCCTGCCTCGGAGATCTGAACCGGCTGCCGGCCGACCGGCAGCGGTGCTGCTCGGCTCAGTAGCGGTAGTGGTCCGGCTTGAACGGGCCCTCGACCTTCACGCCGATGTACTCGGCCTGCTCGGGGCGCAGCGTCGTGAGCTTCACGCCGAGCGCGTCGAGGTGGAGGCGGGCGACCTTCTCGTCGAGGTGCTTGGGCAGCACGTAGACGCCGGTCGGGTACTCGTCGGGCTTGGTGAACAGCTCGATCTGGGCCAGGGTCTGGTCCGCGAAGGAGTTGGACATCACGAACGACGGGTGGCCGGTGGCGTTGCCCAGGTTCAGCAGGCGGCCCTCGGACAGGACGATGATCACCTTGCCGTCGGGGAAGGTCCAGGTGTGGACCTGCGGCTTGACCTCGTCCTTGACGATGCCGGGGATCTTGGCGAGGCCGGCCATGTCGATCTCGTTGTCGAAGTGGCCGATGTTGCCGACGATCGCCTGGTGCTTCATCTTGGCCATGTCCGAGGCCATGATGATGTCCTTGTTGCCGGTCGTGGTGATGAAGATGTCGGCCGTCTCGACGACATCCTCGAGGGTCGCGACCTGGTAGCCGTCCATCGCGGCCTGGAGGGCGCAGATGGGGTCGATCTCGGTGACGATCACGCGGGCGCCCTGTCCGCGCAGGGACTCCGCGCAGCCCTTGCCCACGTCGCCGTAGCCGAAGACCACCGCGGTCTTGCCGCCGATGAGGACGTCGGTGGCGCGGTTGATGCCGTCGATGAGGGAGTGGCGGCAGCCGTACTTGTTGTCGAACTTCGACTTGGTGACGGCGTCGTTGACGTTGATCGCCGGGAACAGGAGGGTGCCGTCGCGCTGCATCTCGTACAGGCGGTGGACGCCGGTCGTGGTCTCCTCGGTGACACCGCGGATCTCGGAGGACAGCTGGGTCCACTTCTGGGGGTTCTCGCCCAGGGTGCGGGTCAGCAGTTCGAGGATGACGCGGTGCTCGTCGGACTCGGCGGTGTCGGGCGAGGGGACCTTGCCGTCCTTCTCGTACTCGACGCCCTTGTGGACGAGGAGGGTGGCGTCGCCGCCGTCGTCCAGGATCATGTTGGGGCCGCCGGTGGGGCTGTCCGGCCAGGTCAGCGCCTGCTCGGTGCACCACCAGTACTCCTCCAGGGTCTCGCCCTTCCAGGCGAAGACCGGGACGCCCTGGGGGTTGTCCACGGTGCCGTTCGGGCCGACGGCGATGGCGGCGGCCGCGTGGTCCTGGGTGGAGAAGATGTTGCAGGAGGCCCAGCGGACCTGCGCGCCGAGGGCGACCAGGGTCTCGATGAGCACGGCGGTCTGGACGGTCATGTGCAGGGAGCCGGTGACGCGGGCGCCGGCCAGGGGCTGCGCTTCGGCGTACTCCTTGCGGATCGCCATCAGGCCCGGCATCTCGTGCTCGGCGAGGGTGATCTCCTTGCGGCCGAACGCGGCCAGGGAGAGGTCGGCGACCTTGAAGTCCTGTCGGTTCTCGACAGTCGTCATTGCGAGCTGCTCCTCGGAGTTGGGGCGAGGGTGGGTACGGCTGGTCTGCGCGGCGGCGGACACAGGAGTGCCCGAAAGAGGACACAGGCATGCCCGCGTGCGCGCAGCGCAGTCCGTCGGAGGCCCTCTCTCCCTCGGCCGGTCCGCATCGGACCGCCCGACCGCCATCAGCAGCGACGTCTGGCTCCGTCCCAAGCTACACCGGGGGCGGGGGCGAACCCCAGCCCGCCCGTGAATCGGCCGGGCGGTCAGCGGCGGGTCCGGAGACGGCGACGGGGCCCGCCGGTCGGTCCGGCGGGCCCCGTGGGCGCGAGCGGGAGAGGTCAGTGGGCCGCGGGGGCCGGGCCTCCGGGGGAGGCCTCGGGGTCGGGGCCCTTGGCCGCCTCGGCCTCGCTGTAGACGTCCGGTTCGAGGTAGATCACGCGGGCGATCGGGACGGCGTCGCGGATGCGGGACTCGGCGGCGTCGATGGCGGAGGCGATCTCGGTCGCCGTGTCGTCGTGCCGGACGGCGATCTTGGCGGCGACGAGGAGCTCGTCGGGGCCGAGGTGGAGCGTGCGCATGTGGATGATGCGGGTGACCGTGGTGCCGTCGACGAGCGCGGCCTCGATCTTCTGGGTCTCCTCGGTGCCGGCGGACTCGCCGAGCAGCAGCGACTTGGTCTCGGCGGCGAGGACCAGGGCGATCAGGATGAGCAGGATGCCGATGCAGAGGGTGCCGATGCCGTCCCAGACGCTGTCGCCGGTGAGCAGGGCGAGGCCGACACCGCCGAGGGCGAGGATGAGGCCGACGAGGGCGCCGAGGTCCTCCAGGAGGACGACCGGGAGTTCAGGGGCCTTGGCGTGGCGGACGAACTCCTTCCAGGAGCGCTTGCCGCGCAGGGCGTTGGACTCCTTGATGGCCGTGCGGAAGGAGAAGGTCTCGGCAATGATCGCGAAGACCAGGACGCCGACGGGCCAGTACCAGTGCGTCAGCTCGTGCGGGTGCTTGATCTTCTCGTAGCCCTCGTAGAGGGCGAACATGCCGCCGACCGAGAAGAGGACGATGGAGACGAGGAAGGCGTAGATGTAGCGCTCGCGGCCGTAGCCGAAGGGGTGTTGCGGGGTGGCCTCGCGCTTGGCCTTCTTGCCGCCGACGAGGAGCAGCGCCTGGTTGCCGGAGTCGGCGAGTGAGTGGACGGACTCGGCGAGCATCGACGACGAGTTGCTGAAGATGAACGCCACGAACTTCGCTACCGCGATCGCGAGGTTGGCGGCCAGTGCCGCCACGATCGCCTTGGTGCCGCCTGACGCGCTCATATGTTCGCGATGTCCCTTCGTACGCCGTTTTCCAGGGGCCGGGACGCCGCCGTGTGCGGCGTCCGTGGCTTTGCCCGTGCTTGACGGTGGGCCATTGTTGCAGCCCGTTCCGGCCGCGGTGTCTCAGGTCACCACCACGGGGGGCGTCGAAACGGTCAGGCGATGACGGTGGCCCGGAAAAGCGTTCCCGTTCCGGATACTTCGGCCTTTTCGTCGGCCGGGACGAAGACGGACGCGCCGGGGGTCAGCTGGTGCTCGCCGACGCGGACCGTACCGGCCGTGCAGAGCAGGATCTGGGGGGTCGGGCGGGTGAGATCGTGGGCGGCACCGGCTTCGGGCAGGACGTAGCGGGAGAGGCGGAACTCGTCGATGGGGGTCTCGTAGACCTCCTCGCCGTCCGGAGAGGCCTCGGGGCGCAGGACGCCGGGGTCGCTGGGGAGGAAGCGGACGATGCGCAGGAGTTCGGGGACGTCGACGTGCTTGGGGGTCAGGCCGCAGCGCAGGACGTTGTCGGAGTTGGCCATGATCTCCACGCCGAGGCCGTTCAGGTAGGCGTGCGGGATGCCGGCCCCGAGGTAGAGGGCCTCGCCGGGCTGGAGCCGGACGTGGTTCAGCAGCATCGCGGCGATGACACCGGGGTCGCCCGGGTAGTGGTGGGCGATGTCGGCGTAGGGGGCGTAGGCGCCGCCGAGGCGGTCGCAGGCGGCGGCCACTTCCGCGACGGTGCGGGACATCTCGTCGGGGTCGGCGGTGAGGATCGCCGTGAGGACCTCGCGCAGGGCGGCGTCTTCGGGGTGGGCGTGCAGCAGGTCGACGTAGGGCTTGAGGGAGTCGACTCCGAGGTCGTCGAGGAGGGCCGCTGCCTCCAGCGGGGCGCGGAAGCCGCACAGGCCGTCGAACTCGGTGAGGGCGCAGATCAGTTCGGGCTTGTGGTTGGCGTCCTTGTAGTTGCGGTGCGGGGCGTCCACGGGGATGCCCCGGCGTTCCTCGTCCGCGTAGCCCTCCTTCGCCTGGTCGAGGTCGGGGTGGACCTGGAGGGAGAGCGGGGCGCCCGCGGCGAGGAGCTTGAGCAGGAAGGGCAGCCGGGGGCCGAACCTGTCGACGGCGGCTGCTCCGAGTTCCTTCTCGGGGTCGGCGCCGACGACCTCGACGAGTGTGCCCCGGTCGGTGCGCGAGGGCGCGCCGGGGTGGGCGCCCATCCACATCTCCGCCTGCGGTTCGCCGGTCGGTTCGACGCCGAGCAGCTGCGGGATGGCGGTCGGGGAACCCCAGGCGTAGGGGCGGATGGTGTTGTCGAGGCGGTCCATGGCGTTTCTCTCTGGGTGTGCTGGGGTGCGGGCGCTTCAGGGTGTCCCGGGCAAGATCAGGCCCTCGAAGCGAGCGCCAGGTAAACCGCGGCGAAATCCGTGATGGCGATCAGTTCCGCGAGGGTCTCCAGTTCGTCGCCGGCCTCCGGTTCCAGCTCGCTGATCGGTGTGTCGTGGCTGAGGGCGAGGTCGCGGGCGCCGGGGGCGGCGGTGAGGCCGCCGATGGGGCGGTCGCGGAGCAGGACCACGCGCGCGTGCAGGGCGGGTGGTTCCTCGACGCGGTCGCGGAAGAAGTCGTCGGGGTCGGCGCTGGCGGCCAGTGGTCCCGCGAGCAGGGCGCCGTGGGCGGCGAGCGCCTCGGGGAGTTCGGCGACGACCGCGGGGGTTCCGGACAGTTCGGCCAGGGCGGCCGCGAAGCGGCGGCCGGCCGGGCCCGCCGAGATGCCCTCGGTCCAGACGACCGGGAGTGCGTCGGCGAGTTCGGCGGCGAGGGTCTTGGCGGCGTTGCTGTACGTGGCGATGGCCGGGCCGCAGCGTTCGGCGACGCGGTCGAGGCGGTCGGCGACCTTGCCGAGGGCGTCGGGCGGGGCGGCGAGCACGCCGGTGCGGTCCAGGAGCGCGAGCAGCGGGGTGAGCAGGGCCCACAGGACGCCGGGTGCGGACGCGGCGAGGGGCTCGTCCTGGTCGTACGGGGCGGTGGCCATGGGGACGAACAGGCCGTGCACGCCGGCGACGGCATCGGCGAGCGGGGTGCGGGCGGGGGCCACGGCGACGACGGTGCAGCCCCGGCGGTAGGCCTGCTCGGCGAGGAGGGACAGGCCCGGTTCGGTGCCGTCTGGGGTGGTGATCAGCAGGAGGTCGACGGAGCCGACCCAGCCGGGCAGTTCCCAGCGCAAGGCACCGGCGGCGGGGGCGACGCCGGTGGGGGCGAGGCGGGTGACCGGGCTGCCGGCGCCGGCGAGCGTGCCGATGAGGTCGGCGGCGTGGGTGGCGGCGGCACCCGGGCCGGCGATGAGGACCGCGCGGGGGCGGCCGTCCGGCTTGAGGTCGCCCACGCCCGCCTCGGCGGCGTGGCGGGCGGCGGTGCGGACACGGGCGCCGGCTTCTGCGGCGCCGCGGAGCAGTCCGCGGTGGTCGGCCTCGGCGAGGCCCTCCGGGGAGTCGAGCAGCGATTCGTCGAGCATGGGCGGCAGCTTCCCATCGCCGGGGTCCGTTGTCGGTGTCCTGGATCGTGCCCGCTGTGCCGGGGGCTATGTGCACCGTGGTTGCGCGGGGGTGCGTGCGCCCCCGCCGGTCACGCGGGGCGGCGGGCCTCGTCGACGAGCAGGACGGGGATGCCGTCGCGGACGGGGTAGGCCAGGCCGCAGCTGCCGTCGGTGCAGATCAGTTCGGCTTCCTGCTCCTTGAGGGGGGCGTGGCAGGCCGGGCAGGCGAGGATGTCGAGGAGGCCGGATTCGAGGGCCATGAGGGATTCCTCCGAGGTGCGGGCGCGTGAGGTCGTGCCTGGTCAGGTTACCGCCGGTGGGGGTGGGGCCTCAGCTCCTGATGATCCCCAGCACTTCGTCGCGCACCCGGGCCATCGTCTCGGCGTCCCTCGCCTCCGCGTTCAGGCGCAGCAGCGGTTCCGTGTTGGAGGGGCGGACGTTGAACCACCAGTCGGCGGCGGAGACCGTGAGGCCGTCGAGCTCGTCGAGGGTGACGTCCTCGCGGGTGCCGTACGCGGAGCGGATCGCGGCGAGGCTGGCCTGCTGGTCGGCGACGGTGGAGTTGATCTCGCCGGAGCCGGCGTAGCGGTCGTACTGGGCCACGAGGGCGGAGAGGGGGCCGTCCTGGCCGCCGAGGGCCGCCAGGACGTGGAGGGCGGCCAGCATGCCCGTGTCGGCGTTCCAGAAGTCGCGGAAGTAGTAGTGCGCTGAGTGCTCGCCGCCGAAGATCGCGCCGGTACGGGCCATCTCGGCCTTGATGAAGGAGTGGCCGACGCGCGTGCGGACCGGGCTGCCGCCGTTCTCCTCGACGACCTCGGGGACCGACCAGGACGTGATCAGGTTGTGGATGATGGTGCCCTTGCCGCCGTGCCGGGCCAGTTCGCGGGAGGCGACGAGGGCGGTGATGGCCGACGGGGAGACCGGTTCGCCGCGCTCGTCGACGACGAAGCAGCGGTCGGCGTCGCCGTCGAAGGCGAGGCCCAGGTCGGCCCCCTCCTCGCGGACCCGCTTCTGCAGGTCGACGAGGTTGGCCGGGTCGAGGGGGTTGGCCTCGTGGTTGGGGAAGGTGCCGTCGAGCTCGAAGTACATCGGGACCGGTGTCAGCGGCAGGCCGGCGAAGACCTCGGGGACGGTGTGCCCGCCCATGCCGTTGCCCGCGTCGACCACGACCTTCAGGGGGCGGATGGAGGTCAGGTCGACCAGGGAGCGCAGATGGGCCGCGTAGTCCGACAGCGTGTCACGGCCGGTGATCGTGCCCGCCTGCGCGGCCGGCTCGGGGGCACCCGACTCGCTCCAGGCCTCCACCAGTTCACGGATCTGTGCCAGGCCGGTGTCCTGGCCGACCGGGGCGGCGCCCGAGCGGCACATCTTGATGCCGTTGTACTGGGCCGGGTTGTGGGAGGCGGTGAACATGGCGCCGGGCAGGTTCAGCGCGCCCGAGGCGTAGTACAGCTGGTCGGTCGAGCAGAGGCCGATCTCCGTCACGTCGGCGCCCAGGGCGGCCGCCCCGCGCGCGAAGGCACGCGACAGGCCCGGTGAGGAGGGCCGCATGTCGTGCCCGGTCGTGATGGCGCTCGCGCCGGTGACCCGCACGAAGGCCGCTCCGAAGAGCTCGGCCAGGGACTCGTCCCACTGGTCGGGGACGACTCCGCGTACGTCGTACGCCTTCACGACCTGCGACAGATCAGCAGCCACGGCCAACCTTCCTGAAAAAGTACTGTCGGTCCGCCCAAACTACCCTCGCCCGCCGACAGCGCGCCGGGCGGATGCCAGGAGGACCCCCAGCCGTAACCTCAGGTCAGGGCAGCATCCAGTCCGGGACCGGGTGTCAAGGGTGCGTGTGCCGAGAAACCGGGAAGGGGTCAGTTGTCGGGCGACCGCAGGACCCGCAGATGGCCGCGTCGCGCGACCTCCCTCGGGTCGGCCCCGCGGCCTCCGCCGCCGGCCTCGGCCGCCCGCTCCTGGGGTCGGGCCGCCTCGCGCACGGCGTTCGCAAGCGCTTCCAGGTCGTCGCCGCTGGGCCGGGCCGGAGCCGAGCCGTCGAGGAGCCGGACGACCTCCCAGCCGCGCGGGGCGGTGAGGCGCTCGGAGTGCTCGGCGCACAGGTCGTAGCAGTGGGGTTCGGCGTAGGTGGCGAGCGGGCCGAGGACCGCGGTCGAGTCGGCGTAGACGTACGTCAGCGTCGCGACGGCGGGACGGCCGCAGGCGGTGCGCGAACAGCGACGTACAGGGCTCACGATGTTGGACGGTACCGCACTCTTGAGCGGGCCGCGACGACTCTCCACCAGGTCACCCCACCGTGTCGTGCTGTGAAGCGCCCCACACCCCCTTTTGGGCACACCGCGCTGACCTGCCGGGACATCGCTGTCCGGAGTGCCGGACGGTGCCCCAAGCGGTCAACAGTCATCACAAAACCCTCAATTGCCGTGAGGTCGCCGGTCTCGGCGGGATACGGATTTGAGCCCAACCTTGGCTTGAATGGTCATGTAACGACATGCCGTGGGGCGCGGCCGGAAGCCGCCCGTGCCGCCGTGCGGTGCCAGGCGCGGGGGCGCGGCGGGGACTACCCTTCACCAGTGATGGACAAGCCTGTACCGCCCCGTGCCGCCGCCCCCGGGCCCCGCCGTCGTGATCGACACGGACGGGGCATGCGCGGCCCCATCGCACCGCCGCAGGTGCCGCTCGCCGCGAGCCGCGCGGAGGCGTTCGCCGACCTGGTGCAGGACTCCGTGGAGCGCCTGGAGCGCCGGTGGCCGCAGCTCGCCGACATCGACTTCCTGGTCCTGGAGGTGCCGCGGCTCGACGGGCCGGGCCAGGCCTGGAACGACGAGGCGGTTCCGCTCGGCGGCACGATCAGTGCACGCGAGGGCCGCCCCGCGCGCGTGGTCGTCTACCGGCGGCCGGTCGAGATCCGCACCAAGGGCCGCGACGAGCGGGCTGCGCTGGTGCACGAGGTCGTCGTCGAGCAGGTCGCCGAGCTCCTCGGGCTGACGCCGGAGACGGTGGATCCGCGCTACGGCGAGGACCAGGGCTGAGCCGGACCCCGGTCCGGCCGCCTACTTCTGGAGCACCGACAGGTCCTCGTCCGCCTCCGGGACGGCCACCGTGCCTCGGTCGTCCGGCAGTGTCTGCACGGTGAAGGCGGGAACGCCGCCCTCGGTCGCCGCCAGGGTGCGGGCCCCGTAGACCGGGCCGCCGGAGACCGGCTCGACCGTGAGCGCGTAGGTGCCCTTCAGACCGCCGGGGACCGGGGGTTCGATGTCCTGGGTGGTGCCGGCCTTGATCGTGTACGTCTTCGACACCGGGGTCCCGCCCTCGCTGCCGGCCGAGGCGGTGACCTTGACCGTCGCGGCGGCGTCGGGGGCCGTCAGGGACAGGGTGCTGTCCTTGCCGCTGTTGTCCGCGGACGACGCGCGCGTGCCGACGGGACGGCTGGCGGGGATGAACGCCGTCTCCTGCTTGTCGCCCTTGCCCCGTACGACCCGCAGGGCCGCCACGACCGGCACGGACCGGTCCGTCGGCGTCAGGACCAGGGAGCCCGCCTCACCGCGGGTGACGTCGCCGAGGTCGACGGCGGTCGTCATGCCGCCCTTGACGTGCACGGTCTCGTGACCGGCCGGCGTGATCAGTCCGGAGGGGGAGGCCAGCCGCACCTTCAGGTCCGCGTCGGCGTCGGCGGGGGTGAAGGCGACCAGGCGCACGGAGGTGGCGTCCTTGGGGATGCCGGGCAGGACCAGGCTGCCCGACGGGTCGGCGGACGCGGCCAGCCAGTCACCGCCGAGCTTGTCGTCCAGGGCCTGCACGGCGGCGCCCACGCGCCCGCTGCGGACGTTGACGTGCACGGTGAGGTCGGTCTGCCGCTCGTCGGTGAGGGTGGACAGCAGGACCGGCTCGCTGGAGCGCGGCGGGACCGTGATGCCCTCCCCCACCGCGGACTTCAGGGCGCCGTCCTTGCCGTAGAGCTCGATGTCGACCACGGCGGCCGAGTCGTCGGGGTTGGTCAGGTGGACGTAGTCGGTGCGGTCGGCGTCCGTGCTGACTCCGGGGAACCAGAAGTCGGTGTCCGGAGCGGTGCAGTTGACGCCCTGCAGGCCTCGGCCCGTCCCCGCGGCGACCTCGGTCGTCTCCTGGACGGTCCAGCCGGGCGCGAACCTGCCGTCCGCGGTCCCGACGAGGGCGGGCGCATCGCCGCCGGAGCTGTCGCCGGTGACCGGCTTGCCGGGCTCCTTGGGAGTCAGCACCGGTTCCGCGGGCTTGTCCTTGCCGGACTTCCCGTCGTCCTTGCCCCTGCCTTCGTCCTTGCCGTCGGCCGGCGCGTCCGCCGACTCCTCGGCGGCCGCCCGCAGTTCGGCCCTGCCGCCACTCCCGGTGCCCTTCGTGACGGGCGTGAAGGAGGTGTAGGACGTCTCGGCGAGGTCGGACGTGCTGGGCGCCGGGCACAGCAGGCTCGTGCGCTCAACGGGCAGTTGGGCGGCCGCCTTGCCGGCGGTGTCCGTGCCCGGGGCGTCCGGAGCGGACAGCACGGCGAAGCCGGTGACGGCGGCGAGCGCGGTCGTGCCTGCGATCAGGGACAGGGTGGTGCGGTTCACTGCTGGCTCCCGTCGGGACGCTCACTGCCCGTGCCGTGGGGGTGGTGCTGCTGCGCCGGGTCGTGGGGCGTGCCATAGCCCTGCTGGTAGGCCTGGTCGTAGCCCTGCTGGTCGTAGCCCTGCTGTTCGTACGGCGGGTTCTGGCCCTGTCCCCCGTAGGCGTACGGGTCGTACTGGCCGGCCTGGTAGGGGTCCGGCTGGTACTGCTGCCCGTAGGCGTCCGCGGGGTACTGGGCGTTCTGGTACTGGTCGCCGTAGTTCGCGTACTGGCCGCCCTGGTGGGCGGCGTTGTCCCACTCACCCTGGTTCTGCTGCTGGGGCACGGCCACCGGCGGCTGCTGCGGGGGCGGGAACTCCTCGGGGCCCGCGCTCTCTTCGGCCTCGGACTCGGCCTCCGCCTGGGCGCGCAGGCGCCGGGCGCGACGGCCCTCCCCGGCGACGGCCTGGGCCGGGACGGCAGGCTCCTCGGGGAGGTCGTCGTCGATGTCGCCGCGCCGGCCGGGCAGGGCGAGCACCACCAGGACGACGGCGAGCAGGCCCTGGGCCCACAGCCAGGCCGTGTGGCCGATCGGGTCGTCGTGGGTGACGTCCAGCCTGCCGCCGGTGGCGGGCAGTTCGAAGCCCTGGGCCCAGCCGTCGACCGTGGTGGGGGTCAGCGGCTTGCCGTCGAGCGTGGCGGACCAGCCGTCGGAGGCGGAGTCGGCGAGGCGCAGCACGCGTCCGTCCGCGCCGGGCGGGATCGTCGTGTGGATGTCGACCGGTCCGGCGGCGACGGGCTGCGGGGCGCCGGCGGATCCGGAGGCGGGGGTGATGGTGGCGCGCGCGACCTCACGGTTGACGCGCCACAGGGCGCCGCCGTCCTGCTGGCTGAGGCGGGTCAGGCCGGGCGTGGCGTCGAGGACGCGGGTGACCTCCCGGGGCGCGCCCTGGTGGACGAGGACGTAGCGCACGGCGAAGCCGCCGAGCTGGCCGGCCTGGTCGGCGCCGGAACCGGCGACCAGGTTGGCGACGACCTTGTCGAGCCTGCTGTTCTCCCCGTCGGCGGCGGCGATCTCGCCGTCGCCGAGGCGGGCGCCCGAGCCGCGGACCAGCATGTAGCCGACGTGGGCGCCGGAGTCGCTGTCGAGGACGAGGGTGCGGGCCTGGTCGCGGGTGCCGCTCTCCTCCGCGACGAATGCCGGGACCTGGGTGGGGTCGCGCCGCTCCAGCGGGCCGTCGGCGCCCCGGATCATCCAGCCGGCGGCGATGAGCAGCGGGCCTGCGGCCGAGGCGAAGGCGATCAGCACGGCGACCGGCTGGCGCCAGCCGAAGCTCTGCTCGGCCACCCGCGCGCGGGCACCGTCGGCGCCGAGCGCGGCGGCGGCCAGCAGGGCGATGCCGTAGACGAGGGTCGCCGGGCCGGCCCAGGTGGAGCCGTTGGACAGGACCGCGAAGACGAAGCCGGTCAGGGCGACCGCCCAGGCCGTCCAGATGCCCGACTGGCGTTCCGAGCGCACCAGGGCGGCGAGGGCGGCCAGGACGATGCCGATGACCATGAGGCCGCTGACGGTGCCGGGGCCGCCCGGGCTGGCGCCGAGCAGGTCGAGGGCGGAGGCGGCCGAGGGGCCGTAGTCCAGGCCTGCTTCCTTGAGGAAGCCGAACGGGAGCAGCGTCAGCGACCAGGGCGCGAGGAGCAGCAGGGGGGTGCCGAGCTGGGCGAGGAACCGCAGCCCGTAGGCCGTGATGTCGCTCCGGCGCAGCACCAGCAGTCCGATGCCGAGGAGCAGCGCGATGGGCCACACGATCGGCGTGAAGGCGGTGGTGATGGTCAGCAGCAGCGCGTACGCCCAGGTGGCGCGCCAGCTGCCGCGAGCTCCGGCGGAGTTCGTCAGGCCGCCGGCCGCGATGCCCGCGCGGGCGATGAGCGGCAGCAGCACGGCCAGGACGGCGGTGCCGATGCGGCCGCCGGCGAGGGCACCGGTGGCGGCGGGCAGGAAGGCGTAGACGACGGCCGCCCAGGCGCGCAGCAGCCGGGACTCCACGAGCGGGCGGGAGGCGAAGTAGGCGGCGACTCCGGCCAGGGGCACCGAGCCGACGAGCAGGACCGTGACGGCGAGGCCGGTCGAACCGAACAGCAGGGACGCCAGCATCGCCACGAGCGCGATGTACGGCGGCGCGGACGAGGTGCCGCCGGCGCCGACCGGATGCCAGGCGTCCAGGTAGCGCGACCACAGCTCTGCGGAGTCGGCCGGGGCGGGCAGCAGGGCGCCGCCCGCGAGCGCGCCGCCGCCGAGGAGCTGACGGCAGGCGACCAGGGAGACGAGCAGCAGCACCAGGAAGAGCACCGGGCCGGGCTTGCGCGCGATGCGCTTGAGCCGGGCGAACTGCTCGATCTCCAGGAAGTCGGCGTCATCGCCGCCCGGGCCCGACTCGACGGCGCCGCCGTGCCGTCCCGCGCCGGCGGCGACCTCCGGGTCGGAGCGGCCGACGAGGCTGCTCGCGACCTGCTCGACGGTGACGCGGACGGTCGCGCCGGGCGGCGGGAACAGTGCCCGCAGCTCGCCCTTGTCGATCTGTGGTGCGCCTCTGCCACGCCGCCCGGCGAGGATCCGCTCGGGCCGGAGCAGCGTGCCCAGCAGGCCGCGGATCTCGTCGACGGCCTGTCCGGGGACCTTGCCGACCAGGTAGGCGACGGTCCGCAGCAGGGTGCCGAGCACGATCCGCAGCATCACCCAGGGGAGTACGGCCGTGCGCGAGTTGACGAGCAGGGTGTAGACCGCGCCGGCCTTGTCGACCTTGTGCGGGGAGGCGGCCGTGCGGCCCATGCAGTCGACCGTGCGGCGCTCGCGGCTGGACGCCTCGGCGTGCCGGACGACCGCCTCGGGGGCGACCAGGACGCGGTAACCGGCTGCGTGCGCGCGCCAGCACAGGTCGACGTCGTCGCGCATGAGGGGCAGGTGGCGGTCGAATCCGCCGAGCTGCTCGAAGACGTCGCGGCGCACGAGCATGCCGGCGGTGGACACCGAGAGCACGGTCCGGACGTGGTCGTGCTGGCCCTGGTCCTGCTCGCGGCGGTCGAGGCCGGTCCAGCGGCGGCCGGAGTTGGCGATGGAGACGCCGACCTCCAGCAACTGCCGCCGGTCGTACCAGCCGCGGAGCTTGGGTCCCACGACGGCCACGTCCTCGCGGCCCAGCTCGTACTCGTTGTCCACGACCCGCAGCAGCTGGGCCAGGGCGTCCGGGTCCGGGGCGCAGTCGTCGTGCAGCAGCCACAGCCACTGCACCGGCTCGCCGTGCGGCAGCTCGGGCAGGTCGTAGGCGTCGTCGCGCCACGAGCGCGTGACAGGGTCCCAGCCGCTGGGGCGCTTCAGGTACGGCAGCTCGTCCGGGGTGAGGACCGGGGCGGTGCGGCCGCACTCCTCGACGGCCTGGCCGAAGCCGGTGCGGCGGGCGAGGTGCAGCACGCGGTCGGCGCCGAGGGCGTCGGTGACCAGCTGGGCGGAGGCGTCCGCGCTGCCGGTGTCGGCGCCCATCGCGTACTGGACGGGGCGCTCCTGGCCGAGCAGCCCGGCGAGCGCGTCGGGCAGCCAGCGGGCGCCGTCGTGGGAGACGAGGACCGCGGTCACCACATGACGCGGGAACTCAGGTGTGGCAGCGGCGTCGTGATGGGCTGCCGAGTGGCTGTGCACGGACATCGAGGTACGGGCCCCGGTTCGGTGGACTGCGGTGGACGCCCGCGCCCTCAGGGGGCGGTGGGGCGTCTCGGACGAGCGACCACACTATCGGCTGCACGGAAGACGGCCCGCCGCCTGTGGATAACCCACGGACGACGGGCCGTTCACGCAGAGGGGTGGGGTCAGACGGCCGCCTTCTTCAGCCGGCGGCGCTCCCGCTCGGACAGGCCGCCCCAGATGCCGAACCGCTCGTCGTTGGCGAGGGCGTACTCGAGGCACTCGGAGCGGACCTCGCAGGCGAGGCAGACCTTCTTGGCCTCCCTGGTGGAGCCGCCCTTCTCGGGGAAGAAGGACTCGGGGTCGGTCTGGGCGCACAGCGCGCGCTCCTGCCAGCCGAGTTCCTCGTCCGCGTCGTCGACCAGCAGTTGCTGCACCGTCTCGGTCATGTGCGCCCCTCGTCTGTCTTCGCGTCCCCGTGATCTAGCCGTTACCGATTCCGGCTGAACGACACGAGTGAAATTACAAGTGTGCTGCTCCGGGCGAGTCAAGCCGAGATCTGCTATTGAGCCCCTTATTCACTCTGCGGAACCAAGCCCATGCGGAAAGTGTTCAAATCACCATAAAACCTGACACACGGGCGGAGTCCACGAGGGCCCACACGTTCCGCCGGACCCCTCGCGGACCTCTGCAGAGAAGGACGCCCAGGAGTTCGATCTCGTTCCGACACGCACGTCGAAGCGAAACGGATCACAGTCGGATCACGACTACGCAACGGGGTTTGTGCGCCCGGTTGGACGCCATGTGTCCCGGGCGGGCCATGAACAAACCTTTCATCTGAGCGATCGACCGGATGAGGTGAACCACATCCCACATACCGGGTGTCGAGTTGACAGTGAAGGTGTGAACCGGTGTCCTTGTGGGCATGCTCGCGAACTTGGCACTCACCTCGACCCGCACCACCGGGTCCCACGGTGCTGCCCGCGCTCGCTGTAGCTGTTGCTGTCCCAGCTGTTGAGCCACACCCGCTCCAGCTGAAGGCCGAGTCACCCATGGCTCGGCTCCCGTTCCCTCTGACCTTCTTTCACTGAGGAACCACGCATCCCATGAACAGCGACAGCGACCTCCAGATCGCCGGCGACATCCTCGAAGTCACGCACCTCCTCCAGACCCCCCGCGAGCACCCGGCCACGGTCGCCGAGTTCGTCGGCCTGGCCCGTTCCCTCGCCGAGGACCGCTCCCAGTGGGAACACCTGGTCCGCTACGACGCCACCACCCGCTGGTACCACCGGCTGCGCACCGGCCCCGGCTACGAGGTGTGGCTGCTGTCCTGGGTCCCCGGGCAGGGCAGCGGGCTGCACGACCACGGCCGCTCCTCCGGTGTGCTGACCGTGCTGGACGGCACGCTGACCGAGCGCACGGAGCGGGGCACGCGCGCCTTGCGGGCGGGCGCGCAGCGCGTGTTCGCGCCGGGGTACGTGCACGAAGTCGTCAACGACGCGCTGGAGCCGGCGGTGAGCCTGCACGTCTACTACCCGGGCCTCACCGAGATGCCGATGCACACCGCCCCGCACTGCGAGGCCCGAACCGTCCCGGGTGCCCTGACTGCCTGACCCGGATGTCGTAGCCGCCTGCAAGACTGTCGCCCATGCGCATTGTGGTTCTGGCAGGCGGCATCGGCGGTGCCCGGTTCCTGCGTGGTCTGAAGCGGGCCGTCCCGGACGCGGAGATCACGGTCATCGGCAACACCGGGGACGACATCCACCTCTTCGGGCTGAAGGTCTGCCCGGACCTCGACACGGTGATGTACACGCTCGGCGGCGGCATCAACGAGGAGCAGGGCTGGGGGCGCGCCGACGAGACCTTCCACCTCAAGGAGGAGCTCGCGGCGTACGGCGTCGGGCCCGAGTGGTTCGGTCTGGGCGACCGGGACTTCGCCACCCACATCGTGCGGACGCAGATGATCGGCGCCGGATACCCGCTGAGCGCGGTGACGCAGGCGCTGTGCGACCGCTGGAAGCCGGGGGTGCGGCTGATCCCCATGTCCGACGACCGCGTCGAGACGCACGTGGCCGTCGAGATCGACGGCGAGACCAAGGCGATCCACTTCCAGGAGTACTGGGTGCGGCTGCGCGCCTCGGTGCCCGCCCGGGCCGTCGTGCCGGTCGGCGCCGACCAGGCGAAGCCCGCGCCGGGCGTCCTGGAGGCCATCGCCGAGGCGGACGTGATCCTCTTCCCGCCGTCCAACCCGGTCGTTTCGATCGGCACGATCCTCGCCGTGCCCGGCATCCGGGAGGCGATCGCCGACGCCGGGGTGCCGGTCGTCGGCCTCTCCCCCATCGTCGGCGACGCACCCGTGCGGGGCATGGCCGACAAGGTGCTCGCCGCCGTGGGCGTCGAGTCGACCGCGACGGCGGTGGCCGAGCACTACGGCTCGGGTCTGCTGGACGGCTGGCTCGTGGACTCGGTGGACGCCGCAGCGGTGGACCGGGTCGAGGCGGCAGGGATCCGCTGCCGGGCCGTGCCGCTGATGATGAGCGACGCCGACGCGACCGCGCGGATGGCCCGGGAGGCGCTGGCACTGGCCGAGGAGGTGCGGGGGGCATGAGCGGCGGGACGCAAGGAGCCGCCGGGTACCGGGTGTGGGCCCTGGGCGGGATACCGGAGGTCACGGCCGGGGACGACCTGGCCAAGCTGATCGCGGACGCCGAGCCCGGCCTGGCCGACGGGGACGTGCTGCTCGTCACCTCGAAGATCGTGTCCAAGGCGGAGGGCCGGGTCGTGCGGGCCGCCGACCGGGAGGCCGCGATCGACGCGGAGACGGTCCGGGTGGTGGCCCGGCGCGGCGCCCTGCGGATCGTGGAGAACCGGCAGGGCCTGATCATGGCCGCGGCCGGTGTCGACGCGTCCAACACCCCGTCCGGGACGGTGCTGTTGCTGCCCGAGGACCCGGACGGGTCCGCCCGTGCCATCCGCGACGGACTGCGCGACGCCCTCGGCGTCGACGTGGGCGTCGTCGTCACCGACACCTTCGGCCGGCCCTGGCGCGCCGGACTCACGGACGTCGCGATCGGGGCCGCCGGAGTGCGCGTGCTCGACGATCTGCGCGGCGGCACGGACGCGTACGGCAATCCGCTCAGCGCCACCGTCGTCGCCACGGCCGACGAGCTCGCCGCCGCGGGTGACCTGGTCAAGGGCAAGGCCGCGGGGCGGCCCGTCGCGGTGGTGCGCGGGCTCGCGCACCTGGTGGCACAGGGCGAGGACGGCGAGGGAGCGCGGGCCATGGTCCGCGGCGCGCGGGACGACATGTTCCGCCTCGGCACCTCGGAGGCGGTCCGGCAGGCCGTGACCCAGCGGCGCACGGTCCGGTCCTTCACCGACGAGCCCGTCGACGCGGGTGCCGTACGGCGGGCCGTGGCCGCGGCGGTCACCGCTCCGGCGCCGCACCACACCACGCCGTGGCGGTTCGTGCTGCTGGAGTCGCAGGAGTCGCGCATCCGGCTGCTCGACGCCATGCGGGACGCCTGGATCGCCGATCTGCGGCGGGACGGCAAGAGCGAGGAGTCCATCGCCAGGCGGGTCCGACGCGGGGACGTGCTGCGCAACGCGCCCTGCCTCGTCGTCCCCTGCCTGGTCATGGACGGCTCCCACACCTACGGCGATCCCCGGCGGGACGGCGCCGAGCGGGAGATGTTCGTGGTCGCCGCCGGTGCCGGCGTGCAGAACTTCCTGGTCGCGCTGGCCGGAGAGCGACTGGGATCCGCCTGGGTGTCGTCGACGATGTTCTGCCGGGGCGTGGTGCGCGAGGTGCTGGAGCTGCCCGCGGACTGGGATCCGATGGGGGCGGTGGCGGTCGGGCATCCGGCCGGGGAACCGCGGCCGCGGCCCGGGCGGGACGCGGGGGCGTTCATCGAGGTGCGGTGACAGGTGCCGGGCGGCGCCTACGCTCGTAGGGCTGCTCCTTCAGGATCCAGGGACGTCATTCATGGCAGGACGGTTCGCTCAGCGGCCCACGCGCACGACCGTGCGCGGCGGGCAGGTCGCCGTGCCCCCGGGCGTGCCGCGGCAGGCGACGGGGCCGGGGCGGGTGCGCACGTGGGTGCCGGACGGGCCGCTGGATCTCGGCCTGGTGCTCGGGCCGTTGCGGCGCGGGCCCGGGGATCCGACGTTCCGGGCGACGCCGGACGGTTCCGTGTGGCGGACCAGCCTCACCCCGGCCGGGCCCGGGACGCTCCGGGTGTGCTCGTACGGCGGTGGGGTGCGCGGGGAGGCCTGGGGGCCGGGGGCGGAGTGGCTGCTGGAGGGGCTGCCGGAGCTGCTCGGGGCCGCGGACGACCCGTCGGCGTTCGTGCCGCGGCACCGGCTGCTGGCGTCGGCCCGGCACCGGCGGCCGGGGTTGCGGCTGACCCGGAGCGGGCTCGTGCTGGAGTCGTTGATCCCGTCGATCCTGGAGCAGAAGGTCACCACCGACGAGGCGTACCGGGCGTGGCGGCTGCTGGTCCGGAAGTTCGGGGAACCGGCGCCGGGGCCCGCACCCGCGCGCATGTACGTGATGCCGGAGCCGCGGACGTGGGCGCTGATTCCGTCGTGGGAGTGGCACCGGGCCGGGGTCGACAACAAGCGGGCGTCGACGATCCTGCGTGCCGTGCGGGTCGCTGCGCGGCTGGAGCAGGCGGTGGGGATGGAGCCCGGGGCGGCCCGGGCTCGGCTGGAGCTGGTGCCGGGGGTCGGGCCGTGGACCTCCGCGGAGACGGTGCAGCGCAGTCACGGGGCGGCGGACGAGGTGACGGTGGGGGATCTGCATCTGCCCGGAATCGTGGGGTGGGCACTGGCCGGGGACCGGGATGCGGATGATGCGGCGATGCTGGAGCTGCTGGAGCCGTATGCGGGGCAGCGGCACCGGGCGGCTCGGTTGATTCTGCTGAGCGGGAGGGTGCCGGCGCGGCGGGCGCCGAAGATGCCTCGGTGGGATATCGGGCGGTTGTGAACTGTCGGGTTGAGGTGCTCGGCGTAGTGCTGGGGGCGGGTGAGGCCGCAGCCCGGCGGCGCGGGGTGCCGCTGCGCCCACCCGTGCCGCCCTTAGCGGCACGATTGCCCGCAGCTAGGCGGCTACGCGTGCCCGCAGCGGCGGCCCCCTCCCGTCCTACTGGTCCGACGAGAAGCGGACCGCTCCTGCCGGGATGCGGGCGTCGCACCATATGCGGGCGCCCTGGAGGAGTTCGTTGTCGGGGCCGATCACCGCGCCGTCGCCTATGACCGTGCCCGTGAGGACCGAGCGTTGGCCGACGCGGGCCCGGGTGCCGATGAGGGAGTCGGTGATGACCGCGCCCGGTTCGATGACCGCGCCGGGCAGGATCGTGCTGCCGAAGATCCGCGCCCCCTCCGCGACGAACGCCCCCTCGCCCACCACCGTGCCGCCCGCCAGCTTGGCGTCGGAGGCGACCTGGGCCGTCGGCAGGACCAGACGGTCTCCGCAGCGGCCGGGGACGGCGGGTGACGGGGCCCGGCCCAGGACCAGATCCGCCGAGCCCCGGACGAAGGCCGCCGGGGTGCCGAGGTCCAGCCAGTACGTCGAGTCGACCATGCCCTGGAGGTGGGCACCGGCCGACAGCAGCCCCGGGAAGGTCTCGCGTTCCACCGACACCGGCCTGCCGAGCGGAATGGAGTCGATGACCGAACGGCGGAAGACGTAGGCCCCCGCGTTGATCTGGTCGGTGACGATCTCCTCGGGGGTCTGCGGCTTCTCCAGGAACGCCAGCACCCTGCCCGTCTCGTCGGTGGGGACCAGACCGTACGCCCGCGGGTCGGTGACCTTCGTCAGGTGCAGGGAGACGTCGGCGCCCGACGACGCGTGGGTGTCGACCAGGGCCCGGATGTCGAGGCCCGTCAGGATGTCCCCGTTGAAGATCAGGACCGGGTCGTCGGGGCCGGAGTGCAGCCGTGAGGCCACGTTGCGGATGGCGCCGCCCGTGCCGAGCGGCTCCTCCTCGGTGACGTATTCGAGGTGGAGCCCCAGCGCGGAGCCGTCACCGAAGTACGGCTCGAACACTTCGGCCAGATAGGACGTGGCCAGGACGATGTGCTCGACGCCCGCCGCTCTCGCTCTCGCCAGCTGGTGCGTGAGGAAGGGCACCCCGGCCGCCGGGACCATGGGCTTGGGCGTGTGCACCGTGAGCGGGCGCAGCCGCGTGCCCTTGCCGCCGACCAGGAGGATCGCTTCTGTCACGTGTCGTCTCTGCTTCCTGCCGGGACCGGCCGAACTGTCTTTCGGCCGGTCAGTGTATGCAGACCGTTCCGTGGCGCCTTCGCTGGCCGTGCGGCATTGCGTCCCGCGTCCCCGCATGCCCCCCGACGGCGGTCGAACGTGTACTCAGCGGCCCTGGTAGCGGGCCGCCTTGGAGCGGGCCGAGCCGAGCTTTCCGTAGAGCTTGCGTCCCGGGCACTCGGTCGCGAAGCCGTCCCGGTGCCCCGAGATCACGTTCAGCCGTACCTTCTTACCCTTCCGGTGGAGATTGCTGCCGGCCGACTTCAGGTATGTCTTCCCCTTCGGGTTCATCCGGTACAGCCCCAGCTTCCAGGCGGTCAGCCGGGCGACGGCCTTGACCGCCGACTTCGACGGCTTCGTGGCACCGTACGACCCGAGGACGGCGATCCCCATGCTGTTGCTGTTGAAACCCAGGGTGTGCGCGCCGAGGACCGGTTTCGCCACGCCCCCGGCGCGGCCCTCGTAGATCTTTCCGCACTTGTCGATGAGGAAGTTGTAGCCGATGTCCCGCCACCCCATGCTCTTGACGTGGTAGCGGTAGATACTGCGGATGAGTGACGGGACCTGCGAGCAGCGGTAGTTGTTGCCGCTCGCCGTGTGGTGCACGAAGGCCGCCTTGACCTTCTTCGTGTACCGGAAGCCGCTCTCCCGCAACCCCTCGTCCGCCCCCCAGCCGCGCCGCGTGACGATACCCGGGCGCGGCCCGACGTACGGCTTGGCCTGCCGCTGCTGTTCCGTCAGCCCGCCGGGGTTGAGTGCGAGGTACTCCTGCTCGGTCCGGGTGCGGCTCAGTGCCGTGATCTCGGTGGCTCCGAACGGGGCGAGGTCGGCGTTGGCAGCGGAGGCTTCGGTCAGGGCGGAGGTCTCGGCGTTCGGGGCGCCGACGGCACGGGGGCCCTCCTCGGCGCCGAGGAGGTCGCTGTCCTCGCCGGGGTCGACGAGTTCGAGGCGGAGGCCGGAGGGCAGCGGGGGCGCCGCGGGCAGACGGCGGGCGTCCGGGGACTGCTCCGCCGAGTGGTCGGGCTCGGAGCGGACCCGGAGTTCGACGCCGTCGGAGTCGCCCACCCACAGCGGGGCCGTGGCACCGCGGACGCGGCCCGAGGCCCGCTCGGGGGTGTCCGGGTCGGCGGCGTGGTCGGCGTTGTGGGTCTCCACGTCCTGCCAGCCCGACCAGGTGCCGGTGCCGGCGGCGCGGGTGCGGACCTGGACGCGGCCGTGCAGTTCGGTGGCCGGGTCGTCCCAGACGACACCCACAAGGGAGAAGTGACGTACGGCCCGGCGGGACAGGCCCTGTTCGGCGGAGGAGGGGGCGGAGGGAGTGGCGCGGTCGCGGGTGAGGGGTTCGAGGGGGAGGGACTGGGTGCTGCCCGCGGCGTACGGTTCGGCCGCGTGCCGGCCGGCCGGGGTCGTGGCCGGGGTCCCCGCGTGGGGCGCGGGTCTCGCCGTCGTCGCGGCATCCGTGGCCGGCACCGGTCTCGCCGTCGCCGCGAGGGCGGGAGGGGTGAGGGGAAGGGCCAGAGCGGCCGCACAGGTGACACCGATCGAGGAAGCAAGGAATCCACGCATGCCCCTGATCTTGGACATAGTCATATAAGTCTGTCCATTTGGGATGTGACGGATTGTCGGCCGGGTTCGGCCGAACCGGTGGCGGCTCCCCGGCGGGGCGGAGGCCGGGCCGCTGGGCGCGAGGGCGTGCGCCGCGTACGCTTGCGCGGATGAACGCCACCGATCGCACCCCCGCCGACCTGCTGGGTTCCGCGCTCGCCGCGGATCCGGGACGTCCGCTGGTGACCTTCTACGACGACGCCACGGGCGAACGTGTCGAACTGTCCGTGGCCACCTTCGCCAACTGGGTGGCCAAGACCGCCAACCTCCTCCAGGACGAGCTGTCCGCCGAGCCCGGCGACCGGGTGGCACTGCTGCTGCCCGCGCACTGGCAGACGGCGGTGTGGCTGCTGGCGTGTGCGTCGGTGGGCGTCGTGGCGGACGTGTCCGGGGATGCCCGGGCGGCCGATGTCGTGGTGAGCGGGCCGGACCGGCTGGAGGAGGCACGGGCCTGCTCCGGCGTGCGGATCGCGATGGCGCTGCGGCCGCTCGGCGGGCGGTTTCCGCAGACTCCCGAGGGGTTCACCGACTACGCGGTGGAAGTCCCGGGGCAGGGCGACCGGTTCGTGCCGTACGCACCCGTGGATCCGGAGGGGCCCGCGCTGATCGTGGCCGGGCGGGAGTTCAGCGGGGCCGAGGTGGTCGAGCGGGCCCGGGCCGAGGCGACGGCGCTGGGCCTGACCGGGCCGGGGTCGCGGATCCTGTCGGGGCTGCCGTACGACACGTGGGACGGGCTGAACGCGGGGCTGTACGCGCCCCTGGCCACGGGAGGCTCCGTGGTGCTGTGCCGGCATCTGGAGCAGGCCGGGGCCGGGGTGCTGGACAAGCGGGTGGAGAGCGAGCGGGTCACGACGATCGCCCGCGGCACCGCAGGCCGGTAGCCGGACCCCTCCCGTACGGACCCTCCCCCGCACGGGCCCTCCCCCGGACGGCCCATCCCCACCCCTCCCCCGCCCGCCATCCGCGCCATGGTCGTAGGAGCAGTGCGCGCGGGGCGTTCCTACGTCAGGAGGGGTGGTTGCTGCCGTGGGCTACAGGGTCGGTCCGGGCGCGGGGGCGTCCGCCAGTGGGCGGGGGCTCGTGCGGCGGCGCCGGCGGCGGTGGGTGCGGATCACGGCGTTCGGGGTCACGGGGCTGCTCGTGGCCGCCGGGGGGATCGGCTGGGCCGTGTACGCGAAGCTCAGCGGGAACATCACCCCCGACGAGGCGGCCGCCGCCGAACTCGCGCGCTACGACCGCGAGCGGCCCACCTCCCTGGTCAAGGACGCCCGGAACATCCTGCTGATCGGGTCGGACTCGCGTGAGGGGAGCGACAACGCCCGCTACGGGCGGGACTCCGGCACCGAGCGGTCCGACACCACGATCCTGCTGCACCTGTCCGCCGGCCGGGACAACGCCACCGCCGTCTCCATCCCCCGGGACCTGATGGTGGACCTGCCGGGCTGCCGGCGTCCGGACGGATCCCGCAGCGCACCCCGGTTCGCCATGTTCAACCAGGCCTTCCAGCTCGGCGGCTCGGCCTGCACCATCCGGACCGCGGAGAAGCTGACCGACATCCGCGTCGACCACCACGTCGTCGTCGACTTCCACGGCTTCAAGGAGATGGTCGACGCGGTCGACGGCGTCGAGGTGTGCCTGCGGCAGCCGATCGACGACCGGGCAGCCAAGCTGCGGCTGCCCGCCGGGCGCGTGACGCTCGACGGAGAGCAGGCCCTGGGCTATGTGCGGGCCCGCAAGACCCTGGGCGACGGCAGCGACACCGAGCGGATGGAGCGGCAGCAGCGTTTCCTCGGGGCACTCGTCAACAAGGTGCGCAGCAATGACGTCCTGCTGAATCCGGCGAAGCTGTATCCCGTGCTGGACGCGGCCACGTCGTCCCTCACCACCGACCCGGAACTGGCGAACTTGCGTGGTTTGTACGCACTCGTGCGCGGCCTGCGCGACATCCCCATGGAACAAGTGCAATTCCTGACCGTCCCCCGGGAGTCGTACGCCTACGACGCCAATCGCGACCAACTCGTGGAGCCCGCGGCAAAGCGGCTGTTCGAGCGGCTGCGTACGGACACACCGGTGGTGGTGGAGGACAACGGCCCACGTGAGGGGTCGTACGGGGATTCGTATCCGGGTCCATTTCGCGATCCCGCCGTCACGGTTTCTCCTCCACCGACGTTTCGGGGGAACACGGCAGCTGAGGACACCTGTGAGTAAAGCGGGCACCAAGGCCGCTCCAGGGCCGTGAGCCCTCCACCGGGAAATGGGCGAATTGCCCAGCTGTAGGGACGTGGAATGGGTCACCGTCGTCGTCCGGCGGCGAAAGGGACGGTTAGTGTGAGCGATCCGGTGCGCCCGGCCCCGAGGGAAGGTCCCGAGGTCGCGCACTGTGTGACCGAGACCCGGGCGCCTTGGAGGGGGAAGGCGCCGCGTGCCCCGACGGAGGAAACAGGCAACCGTGGACGCGCAAGGCCGTGGGCGGGCGGACGACATCGA
>NZ_WWIC01000066.1:0-345 GCF_009872555.1 Streptomyces sp. SID5643 | reverse complement strand
GTGGCCGGACTTGCACGGCGGCTTGGCAGTCAGAAGTCAGCTAGGCCGGCGTTGCGGCCGATGCGTATCCAGGAGGAGTCCTGATGATTCCGTTGTCTTTCGCGCAGCGCCGGTTGTGGTTCATCGGGCAGCTGGAGGGTCCGAGTGCCACGTACAACATTCCGGTCGTGCTGCGGTTGTCGGGCGGGGTGGAGCGTGCGGCGCTCGGCATGGCGTTGCGGGATGTGATCGGGCGGCACGAGGTGCTGCGTACGGTCTTCCCTGCCGATGGCGGTGAGCCCCAGCAGCGCATTCTCAAGCTCGACGAGCTGGAGTGGGAGCTGTCGGTGGCCGAGGTGGCGCCGG
>NZ_WWIC01000065.1:0-1966 GCF_009872555.1 Streptomyces sp. SID5643 | reverse complement strand
CGGGTGGGGGAGACGCTGGAGATCGCGGGCCTGTCCCGCTTCGGCGGGCGCAAGCCGCGTGAGCTGTCCGGTGGTCAGCAGCAGCGTGTCGCCCTGTGTAGGGCGCTGGTCTACCGGCCTCCGGTGATCCTGATGGACGAGCCACTCGGTGCGCTGGACAAGAAGCTGCGTGACCAGCTCCAGGTGGAGATCAAGACCATCCAGCAGGAACTCGGCCTGACCGTCATCTATGTGACGCATGATCAGGAAGAGGCGCTGGTGATGTCGGACCGTATCGCGGTGATGCGCAACGGTCTGATCGAGCAGTTCGACACCCCGAGGGAACTCTTCGAGCGGCCCAAGACGCCGTTCGTCGCGGACTTCCTGGGTGCGGCGAACTTCCTGCCCGGCCGCATCGAGCAGCACGACGCCGAACACACCCTGGTCCGTCTCGACAACAGTGGCGGCCTGATCACGGCGCGCCGCCACGACCTGCCCTCCGGCGCGGCTGTGAAGGTCGCAGTGCAGCCGGGCCGGCTGCGGGCCTGTGCCGCCGATGACGGGTTCTGTACCGGCACGGTGGAGACCGCCACCTATGTGGGCACCCTCGTGCGCGCGGGTGTGCGGATCGACGGCAAGGACGCGCCGCTGCTGCGCCTGGAAGTACCCGCCGGCCGCGGCCCGGTCGCCGGTGAGCGGGTCGGCATCAGCGCGGATCCCGAGGACGTCAACCTCTTCTCCACCGACGAACAGGCAGGGTGAGCCATGGCAGCCCTCACCGCCACCACCCCCGCACGCTCCCGCAAGCTGCTGGCTTCTCGCAGGACGCGGGTCGGGGTCTTCTATGCGCTGCCGGTTGTCGTCTACCTGCTGGTGCTGTTCGTCTATCCGATCTTCTCCACGCTGCTGCTGAGCCTGAAGGACGCCGACGGCTCGTTCACGCTGCACTGGTACGCCGACGCGCTGACCGGTGTGAACCTGTCGGTGCTGATCACCACGCTGCGGATCTCCGCCGAAACGGCCGTGCTCAGTCTCGTCTTCGGGTTCGTTCTGGCGCAGGCGATCACGCGGCTGAAGCCGATCCTGGCGGGTCTGGCGATGCTGGTCGTGGTGGTGCCGCACTTCGTCTCCGCGCTGGTGCGTACCTACGGGTGGATCATCATGCTCGGTGACAAGGGCCTGGTGAACGAGACCCTGGCCGCCATGTCGGTGCCCGGAGCCCCCTTCCAGCTGCTCTACAACGAGCTGGGTGTGGTCATCGGTACGACGTCGATGATGCTGCCGTACACGGTGCTGCTGCTGTACGGGGTGATGCGGGGGGTGGACCGGCGTCTGATGGCGGCCGCGTCCAGCATGGGCGCGGGCAAGGTGACCATCTTCCGCCGCATCTACCTGCCCCTGGTCGCTCCCGGCCTGGCCAGTGCGGGACTGCTGAGTTTCATCCTGTCGCTGGGCTACTACATCACCCCGGCCCTGATGGGCGGACCGAACCAGACGATGATCGCCACCCTCATCAACCAGCAGGTCACCAAGGAGAACCAGTGGAACGGGGCCGCCGCCCAGGGCGTGATCCTGCTGGTGCTGACCCTGGCCGGGCTGCTGCTGGTCAAGGCCGTGACCTCGCTGGGGGCCAGTCGTAAGAAGAGGAGCGCGACATGATGGAACTGCGCAAGTCCCTCGCCGGACGCATCGCACTGACCGCGGTCGCCACCGTCATCCTGCTGTTCCTGGCGCTGCCGATCGTCGTCATCCTGGTCACCTCCTTCAGCAACAACGCCTTCGCCTCCTTCCCGCCCGAGACGTGGACGCTGAACTGGTACAAGGCTCTGTTCGCCGACGGCAGCAAATGGCCTGCCGCACTGTCCCTGTCCGCACTGATCGCGGCGTTGAGCACCGTGTTCTCCCTGATCATCGGGGTGACCGCGGCGACCGCCCTGGTCCGCAGCGAACTCCCCCTGCGCTCCGCGGTGTTCGCCCTGGTCCTCGG
>NZ_WWIC01000064.1:0-18524 GCF_009872555.1 Streptomyces sp. SID5643 | reverse complement strand
AACACCACGAGAGCGGAACAGTCAGGCGGAATAGGCCCGACCGTTCACAGCGTCCTCGCTGTGTTATTTCAAAGGAACCTCGACCATCGGTTGTCCGATGGACGGGGTATCAACATATCTGGCGTTGACTTTTGGCACGCTGTTGAGTTCTCAAGGAACGGTCGCTTCCTTTGTACTCACCCTCTCGGGCTTTCCTCCGGGCGCTTCCCTTCGGTCTTGCGTTTCCGACTCTATCAGATCTTTTCTCGATCCGATTTCCTCGGTGCTTTCCAGGTTCCCGCTTCCGCGTTTCCCTTTCCGGCGGTTCCGACTCTATCAGATCCTTTCGGGCCTGATCCCCGGTCAGCGGGGTTTGTCTTTGCGGCTGTTGGGCCGTTCCGACGTTCCCAACCTTAGCGCGTCCTCTCGGCGATTCCAAAATCGACGCCATTGGAGTCGATCAGATCGTCGAGTCCCCATTCGAATTGAATTCGGGCACGCCGAAAACAACCCCGTCGGGATGTCGAGCTAGTGGTTTGGGTGCCGCTGTTGCGGCGGAAGTGCTGTCGAAGAACCGTTACGGCTCTGCGGCAACCCGAAGAACTCTACGGATCCTGCATGGGGCTGTCAAGCGGCCCTGTCAAGATCTTTTCGGCTCGGGTGTCAGTCTAGGTCGGTGAGACGCCCGCCGGCGTCCGGCTGCGCGTGCTCGACCCGGCGCAGCAGGCGGGTGAGCACTTCGCCCAGCGCCGTGCGCTCGTCGGGTGACAGGTCCTGGAGCAGGTCCTCCTCGAAGACCGACGCCAGACGCATCGCCTCCAGCCACTTCTCTCGCCCCTCGGATGTCAGCTCCACGATGACTCGTACGCGGTTGGACTCGTCTCGCTCACGGGTCACCAGAGATTCGGCGACCATGCGGTCGATCCGGTGAGTCATCGCGGCCGGGGTGAGGCCGAGGCGCTTGGCGAGGTCGCTGGGCCCCAGGCGGTAGGGGGCTCCGGAGAGGACGAGGGCCTTGAGGACCTCCCACTCCGCGTTGCTGATGCCGAGGGCCGAGGTCTGACGGCCGTAGGCGACGTTCATGCGTCGGTTCAGGCGGGAGAGAGCCGAGACGATCTGCTCGACCTGGGGGTCCAGGTCCTGGAACTCGCGCTGGTACGCGGCGATCTGCTCTTCGAGGGTCGGCTCGCTGGGGCCGGCGTTGTCGCCCATGGGCGCAGTATCGCATGACCGCTCTTTGCCTTGAAGTCCTTGGATATGTACTCTTTAGCTTCGAACTTTAGTTTCGAAGTCTTCACTCCTAACTTCTGAGAGAGGTGAACGTGACCAGGGCGATGGGCGCAGCGATGCGCCGGATCCACGTGGGCAACGCACTCAGCGCGTTCGGGCTCGGCTTCACGGTCCCGTACCTGTACGTCTATGTGGCGCAGGTGCGAGGTCTCGGGGCCATGACGGCGGGTCTCGTGCTCGCCGTCTTCGCCGTGGCCGCGCTGGTGGTGCTGCCGTTCGCCGGGCGGGCCATCGTCCGGCGGGGCCCGCTGCCGGTGTTGCTCGCCGCCCTGGTCACCGCCGCTCTGGGTGCGCTCAGTCTGGGGATCGCGAGCAGCGCGGCGGCCGTGCTGGTGTCGGCCTCCTTGCTGGGTGCCGGGCAGGCCGTGATGCAGCCGGCGCTCGCGACGATGATCGTGGACTGCTCGTCGGCCGAGACGCGGTCGCGTGCCTTCGCCATGCAGTTCTTCCTCCAGAACCTCGGGCTCGGCGTCGGTGGCCTGATCGGCGGGCATCTGGTCGACACCACCAGCGCCGCCTCCTTCACGCTGCTCTTCGCGATCGAGGCGGCGATGTTCCTGCTGCTCGTCGTGGTGATGGTGACCGTGCGGATGCCGCACGCGCCGCGCATCGAGGACGCGCCCGGGGCAGCGGGCGGGGGCAGCTGGAAGCAGTTGCTGGGCAACCGGGCCATGGTGCAGCTGTGTGTGCTGGGCTTCGTGCTGTTCTTCGCCTGCTACGGGCAGTTCGAGTCCGGACTGAGTGCGTACGGGGTCGAGGCCGCGGGGATATCGACGTCCGCGCTCGGCACCGCGCTCGCCGCCAACACGCTGGTGATCGTCATCGCGCAGTTCGCCGTGCTGCGGTTCGTGGAGCGGCGCCGGCGGTCGCGGGTGATCGCCGCGGTCGGGCTGATCTGGGCCGTGGCGTGGGCCGTCGCCGGGTACGCGGGGCTCGGGCACGGGAGCCAGGAGATGGCCACGGCCGCGTTCGTGTCGACGTACGCCCTGTTCGGGCTGGGTGAGGCGATGCTGTCGCCGACCGTGGCCCCGCTGGTCGCGGATCTCGCGCCGGAGGGCATGGCCGGGCAGTACAACTCGGCTTTTGCCCTGGTCAAGCAGCTCGCGCTGGCCGTCGGGCCTGCGGTGGGCGGGCCGCTGGGGGCCTCGCTGCACGCGCCGTACATCGTGGCGTTCCTGGTGTTCTCCCTGGGGATCTCCGTCCTGGCCGTGCGGTTGGGGCGGCAGCTGACCGAGGTGCAGGACCAGCCGTGGCTCGGCAAGAGCCGGGTCGTGGCGCGGGGTGGGGCGCCCGTTTCCGCGGACGTCTGATCCCGGTTCCCGTCTAGGTGGGCTGGATGCGGGGCAGGGCGAACTCGCACCAGACCGCCTTGCCGCCGCCCGGTGTGCGGCGGCAGCCCCAGTTCGACGCGATCGTGGCGACGATGGCGATACCCCGGCCCGATTCGTCGCCCGGTTCCGCGCGGCGGCGTCTGGGGAGGTGGTCGTCGCCGTCGGTGACCTCGATGATCAGGCGTCTGTCCGTGCGACGCAGGCGCAGGCGCATCGGCGGGGTGCCGTGCTGGAGGGAGTTGGCGACGAGTTCGCTGGTGGCCAGGACGCCCAGGTCGTGCAGGTCGGCGGGGAAGCGCCAGCTGGTCAGGACGCCTGAAGCGAAGGCCCGTGCGCGGGGGGCCGCTTCCACGCCGCCGAGGAGTTCCAGGGCGGCGTTGCGGAAGAGCTCGCCCTCCGCGCCCGCGCGCGCGGGGTGCTGGAGGACCAGGACGGCCACGTCGTCGTCGTGGTCGGGCGTGACGCCGGCCGAGCGGACCAGGCGGTCGCAGACGACCTGGGGGGTGCCGGTCGCGCCGGCCAGGGCGCTTTCCAGGGCGGCGATGCCCTCGTCCAGGTCCGCGTCGCGGCGCTCGACCAGACCGTCCGTGTAGAGGACGGCCGTGGAGCCGGGGGCGAGGGCGATCGAACCCGAGGTGTGCATCCAGCCGCCGGTGCCGAGCGGGGGGCCGGTGGGTTCCTCGGCGCGCAGGACCGTGCCGTTCTCGTCGCGGACGAGGATCGGCAGGTGGCCCGCCGAGGAGTAGATCAGCTTCCCCTCGTTCGGGTCGTGGATGGCGTAGGCGCAGGTGGCGATCTGGTTGGCGTCGATCTCGGCGGCCAGGCCGTCCAGGAGCTGGAGGACCTCGTGCGGGGGGAGGTCGAGACGGGCGTAGGCGCGGACCGCCGTGCGGAGCTGGCCCATGACGGCGGCCGCTCGGACGCCACGGCCCATGACGTCGCCGATGACCAGGGCCGTGCGGCCGCCGCCGAGGGTGATGACGTCGTACCAGTCGCCGCCGACCGCGGCTTCCGTGCCGCCGGGGTGGTAGGTGGCGGCGATGCGCAGGTCGTCCGGCTGTTCGAGCTCCTGGGGGAGGAGGGAGCGCTGGAGGGTGACCGCCGTTTCGCGCTGGCGGCGTTCGCTGGCGCGCAGGCGTTCGGCGGCCTCGGCGTGGTCGGTGACGTCGGTGGCGAAGACGAGGACGCCGCGGCCCTCGCTGCCGCCCTTGCCGTCTCCCTGGGCGACCGGGGTGCAGGTGAACGTGTAGGAGCGGCCGTCGGGGGCCTTGCGGGACTTGACCGTGCGCGGTTTGCCGCTGCGCTGTACCTGGTCCAGGAGGGGGAACAGGCCGAGGCCGTCCAGCTCGGGGAGGGCCTCGCGGGCGCGTTCGCCCAGGGGGCGTACGCCGAAGGCGGCCGTGTAGGCGTCGTTGACGTAGGCGATGCGGTGGTCGGGGCCGTGGACCAGGGCGACGAGGGACGGGACGCGGTCGAGGACCTCACGCACCCGCAGTTCGTCGACGGCGGGTACGGACGGCGACTCGTCGGTCAGTTGTTCGGCACGGGCGGCGGGCACGGAGCTTTCCCCCCGCCGGTCCGGGGAGGCCGTCTGCTCGGTCCGCGCTGCGGCGCGGCGCTGCGTTCCGGGGAGCCGGGCGCTCCAGCGCGTGAAGTTCACGAATCCTTGCCTCGTGTAGTGGTCGGCGGCCGGCACCGGAACCGGCCGGGGCCCCGGAGGGCCCGCACCGGGACGTGGGGTGGCACGCCCGCGGTGGTGGACCAGTCTGGCAGTGCGCGGACCGGACCGACATCCGTCAGACGCCGGGCCGGCCGGTGGAGTTCCTGGGTCCGGTCAGGACGACCCCTTCGGGTTGTGCGGGGGGTCCTGAGAAGGCTTTCCACCGGCCGCGAGTTCGAACTCCGCCCGGGGGTGTTCGAGTGAACCCAGCGAGACGATCTCCCGTTTGAACAGGCCGGCCAGGGCCCATTCGGCCAGCACGCGCGCCTTGCGGTTGAAGGTGGGCACGCGGCTGAGGTGGTAGGCGCGGTGCATGAACCAGGCGGGGTAGCCCTTGAGCTTGCGTCCGTAGACGTGGGCGACGCCCTTGTGCAGGCCCAGGGAGGCGACCGAGCCGGCGTAGGCGTGTTCGTACGTCTCCAGGGGTTCGCCGCGCAGGGTGTGCACGATGTTGTCGGCGAGGACCTTGGCCTGGCGGACGGCGTGCTGGGCGTTGGGGGCGCACTCGCGGCCCGGTTCTCCAGCCGTGACGTCCGGGACGGCGGCGGCGTCTCCCGCGGCCCACGCGTGCGTGGTGCCCTCGACCGACAGTTCCGGTGTGCAGGTGAGGCGTCCGCGGCCGCCTCGCGGCAGGTCGGTGGCGGCGAGCACCGGGTGGGGTTTCACGCCAGCCGTCCAGACGACCGTACGGGTGGGGAAGCGGGCTCCGTCGCTGAGGGCGGCGACCCGGTCGGCGCAGGATTCGAGGCGGGTCTTCAGGCGGACGTCGATGTTGCGGCGGCGCAGTTCGGTGACGGTGTAACGGCCCATCTCCTCGCCGACCTCGGGCAGGATGCGGTCCGAGGCCTCGACGAGGATCCACTTCATGTCGTCGGGCTGGACGTTGTGGTAGTAGCGCGCGGCGTAGCGAGCCATGTCCTCCAGTTCGGCGAGTGCCTCCACGCCCGCGAAGCCGCCGCCGACGAAGACGAAGGTGAGGGCCGCGTCGCGGATCGCGGGGTCGCGGGTGGAGGAGGCGATGTCCATCTGCTCGATGACGTGGTTGCGCAGGCCGATGGCTTCCTCGACGGTCTTGAAACCGATGCCGTGGTCGGCGAGGCCGGGGATCGGCAGGGTGCGCGAGACGGAGCCGGGAGCGAGGACGAGTTCGTCGTAGGGCAGCCGCTGTCCGCCGGTGCCCTCCTCCTGGGTGGCGAGGGTGGTGACGGTGGCGGTGCGTTCGGCGTGGTCGACGGCGGTGGCCTCGCCGATCAGGACCCGGCACCGGTCGAGGACGCGGCGCAGCGGCACGACGACGTGACGGGGTGAGATGGCGCCCGCCGCGGCCTCGGGAAGGAACGGCTGGTAGGTCATGTACGGGTCGGGGGTGACGACCGTGATCTCCACGTCACCCCGGTCCAGTTCCCGTTTCAGTCTGCGTTGCAGGCGCAGGGCCGTGTACATCCCGACGTAGCCACCACCGACAACGAGAATGCGCGCACGTTCCTTCACCATCCCATGACGCACCCGACGCTTGAGTTTGTCCACAGCCTCGACGCATTGTGTGACCGGAGCGGGAGAGCGCGCGGAGTTGGCCGGAATCCAGACCTGCTGCACATATGTGCAGGTCAGGATGGGTGGTGCGAGGGGCGCACGGGGGCACATTCAGGACGTAAACGACCCGTACTCCGATCGGTGGGCGCTCCGTGCGGAACGTGCCCCTTCTGAATTGACTCCCTCTCAACTATGTTCGTGTGTCGACGGGGTGTAGGGGGATGTGCTCACCGGGTCCGCGACGGGCGGGCCCGCGGACCTGAGCCGTTCTCCGGCCCCGGCATCGAATGGCGGGGAGTCTCCGGGGGGAGACGTCATTACCGGGGGAATGCTTATGCATGTTCAGGACTCTCATTGGTCACCGGCGTCCGCGGTCGCGGCGGGTGGCATGACGATGAGCGCGGCGGGCAACGGACGCGACGTGTCGCGGACGACGCCGCTGCGCGTGGACGCACAGCGCAATCTGGAGCACGTGCTGCGGGCGGCGCGCGAGGTCTTCGGCGAGCTGGGGTACGGCGCGCCGATGGAGGACGTGGCGCGGCGCGCGCGGGTCGGCGTGGGCACGGTGTACCGGCGGTTCCCGAGCAAGGACGTCCTGGTGCGGCGGATAGCCGAGGAGGAGACCTCCCGGCTGACCGACCAGGCGCGTGCGGCGCTCGGGCAGGAGGACGAGCCGTGGTCGGCGCTGTCGCGCTTCCTGCGGACGTCGGTGGCCTCCGGTGCCGGGCGGCTGCTGCCGCCGCAGGTGCTGCGGGTCTCGGTCGAGGACGGCTCCTCGGGCCCGCGGGTGCCGCAGCAGCGGACCCAGCCGGGCGGGACGGAGCTGCGGCTGGTGCCGGACCAGCCGGTCGCGGTCGCCGCGCTGCCGGCGGTCGCGGGCGAGGACGACGCGGGGACGTCGGCGCTGCTGGAGGTCGTCGGCCAGCTCGTGGACCGGGCGCGTGCGGCCGGTGAGCTGCGGGCGGACGTGTCGGTGTCGGACGTGCTGCTGGTGATCGCCACGGCTGCGCCCTCACTGCCGGACGCCGCACAGCAGGCGGCCGCGTCGGCCCGGCTGCTGGACATCCTGCTGGAGGGGCTGCGCTCGCGACCGGCGTGAGCCACTCCCTCCGGGTCCCGGCGGGGCCTGAGGAGGGCCTGAGGAAGAGGGAAGCCTTCCCCGAACGAGTGACGGCTAGTACTGCCGTGCGGCAAGTGCCCACGGATGAGTGATGGTCCGAACTCCGGGGGTCTGACCAAAAGCCAATATGGCACGCTGACCCGGTGGTCTGGACGGGTTGGGCGGCTGGCGGGGGCTTTCCGCGATGAGCGTTGACGGTCGGGACGAGTCGAGCGGCAGTGGGAGCGGCGACGCCTCGGCCGGCGACGCGGTCCCGCCGCAGGTGCCGGGCCAGGGCGGCCGCGCGAGCGTGCCGCCCGGCGGGCACCCGGCGGACGGCACGGTCCCGGCCCAGCGCGACCGGCGCGAGGACGGCGTCCTGCCGCCGCCGCGTGAACTGCCGCCGTCTGACGCCGACCTCATCGACCGGATGCGCTCGGGCGACGACACGGCGTACGAGGAGCTGTACCGGCGCCATGCACAAGCCGTGCGCCGGTACGCCCGCACCTGCTGCCGTGACGCCCACACCGCGGACGACCTGACCGCCGAGGTCTTCGCCCGCATGCTCCAGGCGGTGCGCGGCGGCGCGGGCCCCGCGCACGCCGTGCGCGCCTATCTGCTCACCTCCGTCCGGCGCGTGGCCGCCTCCTGGACGAGGTCGGCGCGGCGCGAGCAGCTCGTCGACGACTTCGCGGTGTTCGCCGCCCAGTCCGCGCGCGGGCCCGACGTGTCCGACGACGACACGCTCGAACTGGGCGCGGACGTACGGGCGATGCACCAGGCCGAGCAGTCCATGGCCATGCGGGCCTTCCGGTCGCTGCCGGAGCGCTGGCAGGCCGTGCTGTGGCACACCGAGATCGAGGACGAGTCGCCCAGCGAGGTCGCCACGCTGTTCGGGCTGGACGCCAACGGCACCCGCGTCCTCGCCAGCCGGGCCCGCGAGGGCCTCAAGCAGGCCTATCTCCAGGCGCACGTCAGCGCCACGCTCACCGGTGACGAGGAGTGCGCGCGCTACGCCGACCAGCTCGGCACCTACGCCCGAGGCCGGCTGCGCACCCGGGCCGAGCGGGGGCTGCGCAAGCACCTGGACGAGTGCGCGAAGTGCCGGCTGGCGGCGCTGCAGATCGAGGAAGTGGCCGGCGGCATCCCGGCCGTCGTGCCCGTCGCGGTCATCGGCTGGTTCGGGGCCGCCGGGTACGCGAAGGCGGCCGGGCTCATCGCCGGGGGCGCGGGAGCGGCCGGTGCGGCGGGAGCGGCGGCGGCTGGTTCGGCCGGCGGGGCGGCCACGGGAGGCGGCGGTTCGGCAGGCGGGGGCGGTGCGGCGGTCTCCGAGGGGATCGGTGCGCCGGTGAAGGCCGGTATCGCGGCCGGTGTGGTCGCCGTGGGCGCGGTGGCGGCGGTGGTGATCGCACTGGCCGGCAACGAGAAGCCGGAGCAGGAGGCCGAGGGCACCCCCCGGCTCCCTCCGCCGTCGTCGGTGGTGCGCCCGGGGGAGCCCACGCCCACCCCCTCGCCGTCCTCCGCACGGCCCGGGCCGGACCCGCGACCGCCGGGGATCGTGCCGGCGCGCGCCCAGACGCCCGCGCCGGAACCGAGCTCCAGGACCAGCCCGAGTTCGGACCCGGCCCCGGACCCGGACCCGGACCCCACGCCGACCCGGACCCCCGCTCCACCGCCCGAGTCCCCGAGGCCGACACCGCCTCCGGCCCCCACCCCGACGCCCACTGCCCCACCGCCCCGGCCCGCCCTGGCCGTCTACCAGTGGAGCGAACTGTCGTACGACATCAACGGCGACGGCACGGAACCCGAGATGCGGATCGGTTCGAGCAGCTGGGTCTGGAAGCGGTCCGGCCTGTCGGTCGGCGCCCAGCGGTATGCGCACGGCGTCACCGTGCACGGCCGCTCGTCCGTCACCATCGACCTCAACCGCCCCTGCTCGTCGTACGACGCGCTCGTGGGGGTGGACGACATGACACTGCGGCTCGGCAAGGTGTACTTCTCCGTCTACGCCGACGGGGCCCGGCTGTGGCGGTCGCCGCTGGTCGAGGGCGGTGACCCGGCCGTACCCGTCCATGTGGACCTCGCCGGCCGCAGCACGGTCCGGCTGGTGGTGGAACCGCGCAGCGCCTTGGACGACCTGATGCCGGTGGACTGGGCGGAGTCCAGGTTCACCTGCGGTTAGCCCGCGGTGGAGCGGCTCACACGTATGCGCTGCACGCCTCGTCCAGCTCGCGCAGGACGTCGTCCGCGGTGAGCTCCGTGCCCCGTGCACGCTCCGCCTCGCACCGGGCACGGCCCAGTGCGGCGCGGACGGCGGCCTCGGCCCGCTCCACCGGGGCGCGCTCCGGCAGGGAGCGCGGGCGGCCGGACCGCCAGTGGTCGGCGGTCCCGAGCAGCCGGGCCGCGCGCGGGAAGTCGCCGAGGTCGGCCAGCAGCCCCGCCGCGCCGTCCGCCACCGTGGCCCGGATGACGTCCGAGCAGCGCTTGTCCACAGCTTCGTGCAGGGCTTCGGTCGTCATGGGCAGCGCGGACCGCGGGCCGGACTCCCGAGCCGTGATCGCGGCGTCGAGCAGGAGCAGCATCACCATGAAATGGGGCGGCGGAGTGCCGGTGCCGGTGTTCGCCCGGGCCTCCTCGCACCACGCGCGCGCCCGCTCGGTGTGCCCCTCCTCGAACGCCATCTGGGTGCGCATCAGCAGGATGTACGCCTTGGAGTCCCGCACGCCGTACCGTTCGGCGGCGGCCGTGGCCTCGTCCAGCGACGCCGACGCCGCCACCCGGTCTCCCCGGCGGTAGGCGATCTCGGCGAGCCGGGCGATGAGGAACGGCGACTCGGCGTAGGCGCCCACCTCGTAGGCGAGCCGCAGGGCCTCCTCGTACTCGCCCTCGGCGTCCTCGAAGCGGCTGCGCGCCATGTCGGCCTCACCGGCCGCGCTGCACACCTGGGCGCGCAGCCAGCGGTCACCCACGCGGCGGCTGAGGACCCGCAGCTCCGCCAGGTCCTCGTCGACGCCCTCCAGGCCGCCGGGGCCGTCGACGACCGTGTGCGCACGGAACATCAGGGCGACGGAGACCTCCCAGTCGCCGCCGTACACACGGCAGTTGGCGACGGCCGCGTCCAGCACGGACCGCACATCGCTCTGGTCGCCCAGGAAGGAGGAGAGGATCGGGCAGACGAGCCCCGGGATACGGGCCGCGTGCGGGCCGCCTCCCCGGTAGTGGGCCCACACCCGCTCCATGTAGGGCAGCCGCTCGGCGGCGAACGGCTCCATGGGCGCGACTTCGGTCATGAAGAACAGATGCAGCAGACGTACGTCCATCCGCACGGCGTGCAGCGGATGCCCAGCCTCCCCGTCCGGCGCGGCGAGGAAGTGGTCGATGTGCCCGGGCAGCCGTGGTTCCCCACCGGACGGCTCACCGCCCCCGATGTCCAGGGCCACGCCCAGCCGCAGGGTCCGGTCGAGCCACTCCATGCCCTCGTGGCGGTAGTTGCGCAGCCACCAGAACCAGCCCATGGCCAGGGCGAGGGCGGCGGCCTCCGCCTCCTTGCCGGCGGCGAGGGCCCGGTCGAGGGCCGCGCGGATGTTGTCCAGCTCGGCCTCCAGACGGGAGATCCACGGCAGCTGACCGGCGGAGCGCAGCAGCGGTTCGGCCCGCTCGGCGAGCGCACGCGCCCAGGCGCGGTGCCGCAGCTCGGCGGTGGCGCGCACCCGGGGGGTGTCGGCGGCACGCTCGACGGCGTACTCGTGGATGGTCTCCAGCATGCGGTAGCGCATGCCGCAGGAGCCGCCTTCGGCGCTGGGGGCCGCCACGACGAGGGACTTGTCGACGAGCGCCCCGGTCAGCTCGGCGGCGGGCCCGGAGCACACCGCCTCGGCCGCCGCGAGGTCCCAGCCGCCCGCGAACACGGACACCTCGCGCAGCATCGTCCGCTCGGCGTCGTCGAGCAGGTCCCACGACCAGTCGACGACGGCACGCAGGGTCTGCTGGCGCGGCAGGACCGTGCGGCTGCCGGAGGTGAGGAGGCGGAAGCGGTCGTCGAGGCGGTCGGCGATCTGCCGGGGGGTGAGCAGCCGGAGCCGGGCCGCGGCCAGTTCGATGGCGAGCGGCAGCCCGTCCAGCCGCCGGCAGATCTCCGCCACCGCCTGCTCGTCGTGGAGCACGGCGTCCGCGTCGGGACGGACGGCGGCGGCGCGCTCGGCGAACAGCCGGCGGGCGTGATCCGGTCGCAGGGGCTCGACCGGACGCACCGACTCACCCGGCACGCCCAGCGGTTCACGGCTGGTGGCCAGGATCGTGAGCCCCGGGCAGCGGGTCAGCAGGGTCTCGGCGAGGCGGGCGGCGGCGCCGATGACGTGCTCGCAGTTGTCCAGGATCAGCAGGAGGCTGCGCGGCGCGCAGAACTCCACGAGCAGGGCGACGGGGTCGTCCTGCACGGCGGTGAGCTCGCTGGTCATCAGCACCGTCTCGCGCAGTCCGAGCGCGCTGACCACCGCACCCGGCACTGCCTCCGGCCGGTCGAGCGGGGCGAGCTCGGCCAGCCATGCCTGCGGGAGCCCGGCGGCGGCTTCCTCGGCGAGGCGGGTCTTGCCGGAACCGCCCGGTCCGGTGAGGGTGACGAGTCGGGCCCTGTGCATCTCGGAACGGATGGCGTCGATCTCGGGTTCCCGGCCGACGAAAGAGGTCAGGCGCGGACGGATGGTCCCGGGGCGCAGGCGCTCGTGCTGCGGGGGAGCGGGCGACGGCTCGCGTTCCGCCGTCGCAGTCGGGCCGAGCAGCTCGGCGTGGAGGGCGCGCAGTCGGGGCCCGGGGTCGGTGCCGAGGCCTTCGGCCAGGGCGCTGCGGGCCGTTTCGTACGCGGCGAGGGCGTCGGCGTCCCGGCCGGTGTCGCGCAGGGCGCGGATGAGGAGGGCGTGCAGCGGCTCGTCGTACGGGTGTACGGCGGTCAGTTCGCGCAGTTCCGGTACGACGTCCCGCCCGCGGCCGAGCCGTATCCGGGCCTCTGCCCTGGCCCGGGTCGCCTCCAGGCGCCGCGCCTCCGGGCGGGTGGCGGCGGAGCGGTCGGGGAGGTCGGCGAGGGCGGGGCCGTGCCAGAGGGCGAGGGCGGCGTCGAGGCGCCGTTCCGCGAGGGCGGGGTCGTGGCCGGCGAGGGCGTCCGTGCCCTGCTGGACGAGACGTTCGAAGACGTGGAGGTCGATGTCGTCCTCGCCGGCCGCGAGCCGGTAGCCGCCGGTCTCGGAGGTGACTGCGTCCTTGCCGAGGGCTCTGCGGAGCCGGCCGACCAGGGCCTGGAGTGCGGCGGGGGCGTCCTGGGGCGGGTCCTCGGCCCAGACCTCGTCGATCAGGGTCTGCGGGGTGGTGACGCGGGAGGGGCGCAGGGCGAGGGCGGTGAGCAGTGCGCGGAGCCGGGGGCCGCCGAGGGGTACGACTGTGCCGTGCTCGTCCTCTGCCGTGGTGACGCCCAGGATTCTGTACCGCACGGGGTCATTGTCGCCGGGGTGGGGGCGAGGGGCGGGGGGTTTTCCGTGCGGGGCGTGGCTCCGGGGGTCTGGGTGCGGGGGCTCGGCGTTGTCGCTGGTGCCGGGTGGGCCTGCAACCCGACTTAGCGGGGTGTCGGCGCTGGTGCTGAGGCCGGGTGGGTCTGTTCACCGGGCGGAACGAGGTGCCGGCGTTGGTCCTGGTACCGGGTGGGCCCGCAACCCGGCGGAACGAGGCGCCGGCATTGATCCTGAGGCCGGGTGGGCCCGCAACCCGGCGGAACGAGGCGCCGGCATTGATCCTGAGGCCGGGTGGGCCCGCAACCCGGCGCTACGGGGTGCCGCTGCGCCCACCCGTGCCGCCCCAGCGGCACGCATGCCCGCAGCTCGGGCGGGTCGGGCAGCGCGGGCGGCTCGGGTGGGGCGGCAGGTGCTACACCCGCCCCCCGCCGGCCCCCGCCCCCAACGCCCCTCGCTGTGGTGCGATCCCCGCCGGTACCGCCCGCTGCCTCGCCGGTGTCCCCGTCCAGCACGTGCCGCGGCGGGACAGCAGGCGGCGCAGCCACAGCTCCAGGGAGACCAGATCCGCGAGGCCGTCCAGGGGCAGGGGTTCACCCGCCGCCGCGCCGCGCAGCGCCTTGCGGACCACGCGGGCCTCGACCAGACCCGCCTCCGCCAGCAGCGGGGTGTCGAACAGGGCGACGAGGGAGTCCGCCGCCACGCGCAGCCCCGTACGCTCCGCTGCCGCCTCCGTCGCCTGGGTCGGGGCGCCCCAGCCGGGCGGCAGCTCCCGGACACCGGCCCCTTCCAGCACCGTCCGCAGGATCGCCGCCCGCGCCCCCGGCCGCACCCGCAGCGCCTCGGGCAGCGCCCGGGCGGCGCGGACGACCTGGTTGTCGAGGAACGGCGCGTGCAGCCGCTGGAAGCGGACCTCCGCGGCCTGCTCCAGCACCCGTAGATCCGCCGCATGACGTGCCAGCGCCGCACGCGCGCGGAAGTCACCCGGCCGCTGCCCCGGACCCACCAGCTCCGAGCGGTGAGTCGACGCCTGAAGGCGAACCGATACTTCAGCGAGTGCTTCACCGGTCAGCCAGCGCGCCGCCGGCCCGGGTCTGCCCCAGGTCAGCGCGGCGAGCGAGGCATCCAAGGCGCCGCCGGGCGCGTCGAGGCCGTCGTCGGAGCGGGGGTCGACCAGACGCTCGGCGAGGGACTCGACGCCCGACCGGTACGGCGTCCGGGACAACCGCCGCGCCGCCGCGTACACCCGCGCCGGCACCAGCACCGACCCGTCGGCCTTGGTCAGGGCGGCGACCGGCCGTACGAGATGACGCCGTCGGCGGTCCATCAGCAGGTCGGCGAGGCGCGCCGGGTGGGCGTCCAGGACCTGGCGCGCACCGTAGCCGGTGAAGTGGTCCGCGCTGCCCGCCGCCAGCCGGGCCCGGTGACGCGCCGCGGACACCAGGCACGGTCCGGGCTCGTCGGTCAGCGGCCCGTCCAGGTCGGCGTACGGAAGGGTCTCCTCCCCGCCCGCCACGACGACGTGGTGCAGCCGCGGGTTCGCCGCCAGCGCGCCCGCCCGCTCCAGCTCGGCCTCCCGCCCGCCGACGGCGAGGTCGTTGAACGTGACGGCGAGCAGCCGCTCGCCCGCGCCCGTGCCGTGCCCCAGCACCGTGCCCGGCATCCCGGGCAGGCCCGCGGCCAGTAGCGCCAGGGCACCGGAGGCCGGTCCCCCGGAGAGGTCCGCGCCGATGCCCGGCACCGGCATCCCGCGCGCGGCCCGCCGCTCTGCGGGACCCATGCCGGGCACCGGACCCGGGTCTATGTCCGCCCCGGGGACGTGCCGCGGCGCGGACAGCCGCGTCCGTACGGCCTCCACGAGCGCGTCGCGCACCGCGTCGACCGCGCTGTCGGGATCGGCCGGAGGCGCCGCCACGGCCAGCGAGGCGACGGGCTCGTACCCGGCGATCTCGCGCGCCCCGGCGCGCAGGATGAGGGCATGCCCGGGCGGAATGCGCTTCACGCCGTCGTACGGCGTCGAGTCGTGCAGCGCGGCGGGCACGTCCGGGGCGGCCAGCAGCGCGGCGAGGTGCCCGAAGTCCAGGTTGGCCTCGATGAGGTCGGCCAGCGGCAGCGCGGCGGTCGCGTAGGCCGTGCCGCCGGCCCAGGGCGTGTGGAACACCGGCCGCGCGCCCGCGAGATCGCCGCAGACGGTGATCCGCCTGCCGACCTGGACGATCGCGGTGTAGCTGCCCGGCCAGGCGGTCAGGTGCCGGAGCGCGCCGCCGCGCGCGGCGAACAGCGCGACGCGCAGCTGCTCGTCGGTGGCACCGCAGATGCCGAGGACGGCGATCCTGGTCCGCTCGTCGGCCTTCACGACCCGCACCTCGTCGGGACGCCAGTCGCCGACCGCCCACAGCGGATCGGGGTCGCCCCACAGGAGTTGGGAACCCACCGGGTGCAGCGTCTCACCCTCGCTGCCGGTGGCCCCCGCCGAACCGGCAGCGACGGCTCCCGCGGCGGTGCTGCTCCACCCCACCAACCACCGCATCGCCGCCTCCACAGGCTGTGGACAACCAGTGCACCGTACGAACCGGTTCACCATGCTGCCATGAAGGAAGCGTTCCAGAGGGTGCCGACGCCGCTTGCGCTCCGCCGAATGCGCCCCGGCGGAGCCGCCCACACCCTTTCGGGACCCCGAACACCCGCACGTCCATGACGAGTCGGGCACGAACGGCAGTCGGAGTCGACGGCGGCCAGGACGGCGGAAAACGAAGGGACGGCCAAGAAGCAAGGCGTACCGGCGACATGTCTCCGGTACGACTGCGACGCGAATGCGCCCCCGGAACGCGCCCCCATCACGCCCGGCGCGCCCTCAACTGCCGTGGTAGGAGGCTTGATACGCCATGGCAGGCGGGGTCGCTTTTCAGCCAAATCGATAGCGCGCGGACAGCCTCGAACACGCTCCGTACAGGCTGCGCGTCCTGCCACCCGGTCGCGCAGTCCGGGAGACGGAGCACGCCTCCCGGACCGTTCCGCCGCCCGCGGGGATGTAGGCGGCGGTGTCCCCCAGCCCACTGGATCCAGTACAGCGGGCCGACCCACGCAATGACCATGGAACCGCTCCCGCGGTGGCCGGAGAAGAGCGCACGGACAGGCGCACGGCCACACAGTGGGAGCACGTCGCAACAGCCCGTATCTGAACCGCACTTCAGTACGGACCACAATCCCGCCAACCGGAACAATGCCCCTTAACGCTTGGGATGCGGCGAACTACGCTGGGTTTACGAATGCCGCATGGTTATGCCAGCGCGGCAGCCGTCTGTGTCGAGGGGTGGCGCATGTCCAGGGAGCAACGCGGGCCGAACGAAAAACTCGGCGCCGTTCTCGCCCTCGCGGGAATCTCCAACGCAGGCCTCGCGCGACGCGTCAACGACCTTGGCGCCCAGCGAGGACTGACACTTCGCTATGACAAGACGTCGGTGGCGCGCTGGGTGTCGAAGGGCATGGTGCCGCAAGGCGCCGCTCCGCACCTGATCGCAGCCGCCATCGGCCAGAAGCTCGGCCGCCCCGTGCCGCTCCACGAGATCGGCCTGGCGGACGCGGACCCCGCACCCGAAGTCGGCCTCGCCTTCCCGCGGGACGTCGGTCAGGCGGTGCGGTCCGCGACCGACCTCTACCGCCTCGACCTCGCCGGCCGCCGGGCCGGCTCCGGCGGCATCTGGCAGTCGCTCGCCGGTTCGTTCGCGGTGAGCGCATACGCAACGCCCGCCTCACGATGGCTGATAACCCCGGCCGACAGTTCGGTCGCGCGTGACGTGGGCCCCGGCGAGGGCTCCGGCGCACCGCTCAAAGTCGGCCACAGCGATGTGCAGAAGCTGCGGGAGGCCGCCGAGGACGCGCGGCGCTGGGACTCCAAGTACGGCGGCGGCGACTGGCGTTCGTCCATGGTCCCCGAGTGCTTAAGGGTGGAGGCCGCCCCGCTGCTGCTCGGCTCGTACTCCGACGAGGTCGGCCGGGCCCTCTTCGGCGCCTCCGCCGAACTCACCCGGCTCGCCGGCTGGATGGCCTTCGACACGGGCCAGCAGGAAGCGGCCCAGCGCTACTACATCCAGGCCCTGCGCCTGGCCCGGGCGGCGGCGGACGTCCCCCTCGGGGGCTACGTGCTGGCCACCATGTCCCTCCAGGCGACCTACCGCGGCTTCGGTGACGAGGGTGTGGACCTCGCCCAGGCCGCCCTCGAACGCAACCGCGGCCTGGCCACGGCCCGCACCATGAGCTTCTTCCGCCTCGTGGAGGCGCGCGCGCACGCCCGCGCCAACGACGCCCCGGCGGCCGGCGGCGCCCTGAAGGCGGCCGAGAGCTGGCTGGAGCGCGCCCGCCCCGGCGACAACGACCCGAGCTGGCTCGGCTTCTACTCCTACGACCGTTTCGCCGCCGACGCGGCCGAGTGCTACCGCGACCTCAAGGCACCCCGGCAGGTCCGCCGCTTCACCGAGCAGGCCCTGTCGAAGCCGACGGAGGAGTTCGTCCGCTCGCACGGCCTGCGCCTGGTCGTCTCGGCGGTGGCCGAACTGGAGTCGGGCAATCTGGACGCGGCGTGCGAGCAGGGGGTGCGGGCGGTGGAGGTCGCCGGGCGGATCTCCTCGGCCCGTACCACCGAGTACGTGAAGGACCTCCTGCACCGGCTGGAGCCGTACGGGGACGAGCCCCGGGTGGTGGAGCTCCGTGAGCGCGCACGGCCGCTGCTGATGGCACCGGCATAGAAAGAGCAGGTGTGCCGTCCGTTCCGCGTTTGAGGGCATTGTCAGTGGCGCAGTGCACTATCGAGGCGGGAGGTGGTGCGCGTGCGGAACACATACGACTGTGACGTGCTGGTGATCGGCGGCGGAATCGTCGGGCTGTCGACGGCGTACGCCATCACCCGCGCGGCACCGGGCACACGTGTCACCGTCCTGGAGAAGGAACCGGGCCCGGCCCGCCACCAGACCGGCCGCAACAGCGGCGTCATCCACAGCGGCATCTACTACCGCCCCGGCTCTCTCAAGGCGCGCTACGCGGTGCGGGGCGCGGCGGAGATGGTCAAGTTCTGCGCCGAGTACGGCATCCCGCACGCCGTCACCGGCAAGCTGATCGTCGCCACCGACCGCGCGGAGCTGCCCCGCCTGCACGCCCTCGTACAGCGCGGCCGGGAGAACGGGATCCCGGTCCGGGAGCTGGGCGCGTCCCAGATCGCGGAGTACGAGCCGGAGGTGCGGGGCCTCGCCGCGATACACGTCGGCACGACGGGCATCTGCGATTTCGTCGCGGTCGCCCGCCGGCTGGCCCACGGCTCGGGCGCGGAGATCCGCTACGGCACCCGGGTCGTGCGTGTCGACCGGCGCCCGGAGCGGGGGGTCGCCGTGCTCACGGCCGCGGGAGACGTCGTCCGCGGGCGGGTCCTGGTGAACTGCGCCGGTCTTCAGTGCGACGAGATCGCCCGGCTCACCGGGGACGACCCGGACATGCGGATCGTGCCGTTCCGGGGTGAGTACTACGAGCTGGCCCGCCCGGAGCTGGTGCGCGGCCTGGTCTACCCGGTGCCCGACCCGGCGTTCCCGTTCCTCGGGGTGCATCTCACGCGGGGTATCGACGGGGGCGTCCATGTCGGCCCGAACGCGGTGCCGGCGCTGGCCCGCGAGGGCTACGGGTGGGGCACGGTCCGTCCGCGCGAGCTGGGCTCGACCCTGGCCTGGCCCGGCTCCTGGCGGATAGCCCGCCGGCACTGGCGGTACGGGGCGGGCGAGCTGCGGCGCTCCCTGTCCAAGCGGGCCTTCACGGAGGCGGTGGGCAGGCTGCTGCCCGGGGTGTCGGAGGACGACCTCGTCCCGACGGCCGCAGGCGTGCGCGCACAGGCGGTTCTCCGCGACGGAACCCTGGTCGACGACTTCCTGATCCGCGAGGGCCCTCGCACGGTGCACGTCCTGAACGCACCGTCCCCTGCGGCCACGGCTTCCTTGCCGATCGGGCGGGAGGTGGCACGCAGGGCGTTGAGCGCGCTGTGAGACTCACAGGTGCCGGGCATTGCCGCTGAGGCCGGGTGGGTCCGCAGCCCGGCG
>NZ_WWIC01000008.1:0-266 GCF_009872555.1 Streptomyces sp. SID5643 | reverse complement strand
GGGGCGGAATGCGCAGCATGGGCGGTAGCAACCAGTCCCAGGCGATCGCCACTTGGGTCGAGCAGACGTACGCGGCGACCACGGTGGACGGGGTGACCCTGTACGACCTGACCGACACCCGTACCGATGCCGACGTCGGCGACGGAGCGGACGAATCGTCACCAACTGTCTGACGTGGTGTCAAGCCTGGTGGGGCGGGCGGCAAACGGGGTGCCCCGATGATCCGTAGGATCCTCCCCCGTGACGACGATCAAGATGCGAAGGGT
>NZ_WWIC01000063.1:0-59062 GCF_009872555.1 Streptomyces sp. SID5643 | reverse complement strand
CCCCGGTGCCCATGCCGGCCGTGCCGGTGCACGCCGGTGCACCCGAACCCGCTCCCGCCCCCGGCCCGTGGCAGCGCTACGACCCCTGGGCCGCTCCCGCGGGTGCCGGGGGACACGGCCCCCTCCAGCAGACCGGCGCCGGTGTGCCGAGCACGGAGCAGCGGCGCAAGCGGGGCAAGAAGTCCCTGGTGCTCGGTGCTGTGCTGCTCGCGCTGGTGTCCGGGGGCATCGGCGGCGTCGTAGGGACGTACCTGGAGCGGAACGGGGGCGTCGGGACCGTCGAGCTGCCCCAGGCCGGGAAGGAGGCTGCCGCGCGGGACGCGGACAGTGTGGCCGGGATCGCCGGGCGGGCCCTGCCCAGCGTGGTCACGCTGCACGTCAGCGGCGCCGGCGAGCAGGGCACGGGCACCGGCTTCGTGCTCGACACCCGCGGGCACATCCTCACCAACAACCACGTCGTGCAGCCGGCCGGATCGGGCGGCGAGATCACCGTGACCTTCAACGGCGGGCAGACCGCCCAGGCCGAGGTCGTCGGCCGGGACAGCGGCTACGACCTCGCCGTCGTCAGGGTGAAGGGGGTCAGCGGACTCACCCCGCTGGCCCTCGGCAACTCGGACAACGTGCAGGTCGGCGACCCGGTCGTGGCCATCGGCGCCCCCTTCGACCTGGCGGGCACGGTCACCTCCGGCATCATCAGCGCCAAGCAGCGGCCCATCACGGCCGGCGGCGAGAAGGGCGACGGCAGCGACGTGTCGTACGTCGACGCGCTGCAGACCGACGCGCCCATCAACCCCGGCAACTCCGGCGGCCCCCTGCTCGACGCCCGGGCCCGGGTCATCGGCATCAACTCGGCCATCCGCTCGGCAGGCAGCGGCTCCACACCGGACAGCGGCCGTTCCGGTTCGATAGGTCTCGGCTTCGCCATACCCATCAACCAGGGCAAACGCGTCGCCGAAGAGCTGATCAACACCGGGAAGGCGACCCACCCGGTCATCGGCATCACCCTCGACATGGACTACACGGGCGACGGCGCCCGCGTCGCCGCCGAGGGCAGCGAGGGCGGAGCGCCGGTCACCCCGGGCGGCCCGGGCGCCAAGGCCGGGATCACGTCGGGTGACGTCATCACGGAGGTCGACGGCGCGCGGGTGCACTCCGGCGAGGAACTGATCGTCAAGACGCGGGCGCACCGCCCCGGCGACCGCCTGGAGCTGACCGTCGAACGCGGCGGGAAGGAGCGGAAGGTCTCGCTCGTCCTCGGATCGTCCGGTGGCTGAGGCATGAGATCCGGGACCCCCAGAGACGCCACAACAGCCCCCATCGGGGACCAACGAGGCAAACAATCGGGAAAGCGCTCCCACCTCCCGCACTCGGAGGTCCCGGGACAGTACCGGTCGGACAGGATCGCCGGGTACCGTGGATCCGGCCCGGACCACGGCAAGACCCGCACCGACCACGAGGGCCGAGGACCGAGGACATCGCTAGGAGCTTCAGGTGTTCAATGACATAGGACCACTCGAGCTGGTGACGCTCATCGTCCTCGCCGTGCTCGTCTTCGGTCCGGACAAGCTCCCCAAGGTCATCCAGGACGTGACGCGCACGATCCGGAAGATCCGTGAGTTCTCGGAGAGCGCCAAGAACGACATCCGGGAGGAACTCGGCCCGGAGTTCAAGGACTTCGAGTTCGAGGACCTCAACCCCAAGACCTTCATCCGCAAGCAGCTGGACAACGAGGATCTGGGACTCAAGGAGATCCGCAACGGCTTCGACCTGAAGAAGGAGATGGCCGAGGTCACCGACGCCGTCCACAGCCGTGAGTCCGACGCCTCCTCCGCGTCGTCCGCCGGCGCAACCGGTTCGTCCGGTGGCCGCATCGACATGACGAAGAAGCCGGAGACGCCCGACCCCGGCGACCGGCCGCCCTTCGACGCGGACGCCACCTGAGCACCACGCCGAGGGGCGCACGCCCCCGGGCGCGTGACGCGTTTCATACTCCGGTCGGGCTGTCTACGGCCTGAACCGGGCGCCCGTGCGGCCCACGCGCCGGGCGGTTTCCCTGCTGCTCGCAGCGGTGTGGCTATGCTGCCGAGTTGTTGTGCGGTCCGTGACGAGTACGCCCGAAGGGGGGCGGGCCGTTCCGGTCCGACTAGAGCGAGGAGGCGTCCGGGCACATGGAGACGACGAGTCGGGCAGTCGCGCAGACGCCGGCCGCGGAGGGTGGACAACAGCTCCCCTCCGCCCGGCGTACGGTCGACGGCTACCTGCGTGCGCCCTTCCCGTGGTACGGCCTCGACGAGGCCTTCACGGGACCGCGCTGGCTGATGCAGGTCGGCACGACGGCCGACGGGGCCGTGGAACACGGGTCGATCGGGCACGGGGACGAACCCACGGTGCGCAACGAGCATGCCGCCGGGGGCGATCTGGATGCCAAGGAGAAGTTCGCGGTCGTCGTGACCGTGGCGGCGAATCCCTCACGGCGGACGGCGGACGGCACGGGGCTGCTGGAGGCCACGTCGGTCTCCTCCGTGGCGTGGCTCGCGGGCGTGGGGCTGCTGTCCTTCACCTGGCCCGGGCAGATGGACCACGCCCTGCGGGACGACTGGCTGGAGCAGCAGACGGAAACGGCGTGGGTGCTGGCGGACGACCTGGACGGGGACGACTGGTCGACGCTGTCGCTGCCCGTGGACGGCGTGCCGACGGCGTTCCACTACCGGGAGTCCGAGTTCGGCTGGGTGCTGGCCGGCTCCACCTCGGCAGGGGTTCATGTCGGGGCGTACGGCAGGGGCATGAGTGCGTACGGGCTCGGCTTCGCCGTGGTGAAGGACATCGCCGCTTACGCGTGAGTTTCCCGGGGCGCCGGGTTTCCGGCGCCCCTTCGCCGTGGGGCCTTCGCTTCGTGGGCGGCTGCGGGTGCGATGGGGTCGCTCGCGCGGCTCCCCGTGCCCCTGGGTCAGTTCAGAACTTGTTCCGCGGAGTGATCCCCAGCGACAGGCCGGACAGGCCCCGCTGGCGTCCCCCCAGCTTGCCCGCGATCGCCCGGAGGGCCGAGCCCGCCGGGGAGTCCGGGTCCGTCAGGACGACCGGCTTGCCGTCGTCGCCGCCCTCGCGCAGGCGGACGTCGATGGGGATGGCGCCGAGGACCGGGACGTTCGCGCCGGTCGTGCGGGTCAGGCCGTCGGCGACCGTCTGGCCGCCGCCCGTGCCGAAGACGTCGACCATCTCGTCGCAGTGCGGGCAGGGCAGGCCGGACATGTTCTCGACCACGCCGACGATCTTCTGGTGGGTCTGGACGGCGATGGAGCCCGCGCGCTCGGCGACCTCGGCCGCCGCCTGCTGCGGGGTCGTCACGACCAGGATCTCGGCGTTCGGGACCAACTGGGCGACGGAGATCGCGATGTCGCCGGTACCGGGCGGCAGGTCCAGGAGCAGGACGTCCAGGTCGCCCCAGTACACGTCCGCCAGGAACTGCTGGAGGGCGCGGTGCAGCATGGGGCCGCGCCAGACGACCGGGGCGTTGCCCGGGGTGAACATGCCGATCGAGATGACCTTCACGCCGTTCGCCGACGGCGGCATGATCATGTTCTCGACCTGGGTGGGACGGCCGTCGGCCCCCAGCATGCGCGGCACGGAGTGGCCGTAGATGTCGGCGTCGACGACACCGACCTTGAGGCCGTCGGCCGCCATCGCCGCGGCCAGGTTGACCGTCACCGAGGACTTGCCGACGCCGCCCTTGCCGGAGGCGACCGCGTAGACGCGGGTGAGGCTGCCCGGCTTGGCGAAGGGGACCTCGCGCTCGGTCTGGCCGCCGCGCAGGGCGGACGCCAGCTCCTTGCGCTGCTCGTCGCTCATCACGTCGAGCGTGACGTCGACGCGGGTGACGCCCTCGACCGCGGAGACCGCGTCGGTCACGCGCTGCGTGATCGTCTCCCGCATCGGACAGCCCGAGACCGTGAGGTACACGGTGACCGCGACCGCCCCGTCCACGCCGATCTCCACCGACTTGACCATCCCGAGCTCGGTGATGGGCTTGTGGATCTCGGGGTCGTTCACCGTCGCCAGTGCCTCGCGCACCGCGTCTTCCGTAGCCATAGGACGATGGTACGGCTCCGTACCTGGGCGTAGGAAAGCGTCTCAGCGGTCGTCTGCGTCACGTCCCCGTGACCGTTCCGCCGGGAATACGACGGGGTCGTGACGGTGGCCGTTCTGCCGTTCCTCCATCTCCTTGATCGTGTCCTGGAGCTCCGAGCGGATCCAGTCGCGGGTCGCGACCTCGCCCAGGCCGATGCGCAGCGCGGCGATCTCGCGCGTCAGGTACTCGGTGTCGGCGATCGACCGCTCGTTCTGCTTGCGGTCCTGCTCCAGGTTGACCCGGTCCCGGTCGTCCTGCCGGTTCTGCGCGAGCAGGATCAGCGGGGCGGCGTAGGAGGCCTGGAGGGACAGCATCAGGGTCAGGAAGATGAACGGGTACTCGTCGAAGCGCAGGTGGCGCGGGGCGAGGCTGTTCCAGACCACCCACAGGATGATGACGACCGTCATCCAGACGATGAACCGCCCGGTGCCCAGGAAGCGCGCGATGCGCTCCGACAGCCGCCCGAAGGCCTCCGGGTCGTACTCGGGCAGGAACCGGCGCCGGCGCGGCAGCGGCTGGTCGAGACGGGTGGTGCGCGGCCGGGAGGCGGCCGTGGCGCCCGCGGGCGTGCGCTCGCGCAGGTTCTCGCGCTCAGGAACCATCGGTCGCCACCTCCTCGTCCAGGTGGAACTCCGTCTCCCGCCAGTCCTCCGGCAGCATGTGGTCCAGCACGTCGTCCACGGTCACCGCGCCCAGCAGCGAGCCGGCCTCGTCGACCACGGGCGCCGCGACCATGTCGTACGTGGCGAAGAACCCGGCGATGGCGGGCAGCTCCGCCTCGGGGTCGAGCGGCTGGAGGTCGGTGTCCACGATCGAGCTGACCAGGGACGGCGGTGGCTCGCGCAGCAGGCGCTGGAAGTGGACCGTGCCCAGGTACTTCCCGGTCGGCGTCTCGTCCGGGGGCCGGCAGACGTAGACCTGGGCGGCCAGCGCGGGGGAGAGGTCGCGGTTGCGGACGCGGGCGAGGGCGTCGGCGACGGTGGCGTCCGGGCGCAGCACGATCGGCTCGGTCGTCATCAGACCGCCCGCCGTGCGGTCCTCGTACGACATCAGGCGCCGCATGTCCGCCGCGTCGCCGGGCTGCATCAGGCTCAGCAGCCGCTCCTGCTCGTCGGTCGGCAGCTCGCCCAGCAGGTCGGCCGCGTCGTCCGGGTCCATGGCCTCCAGGACGTCGGCGGCGCGCTCCTCCTTCAGCTTGCCCAGGATCTCGATCTGGTCGTCCTCCGGCAGCTCCTCCAGGACGTCGGCGAGCCGGTCGTCGTCGAGGGCGGCGGCGACCTCGGCCCGGCGCTTGGAGGAGAGGTGATGCAGGACGTTGGCCAGGTCGGCGGGGCGCAGCTGCTCGAAGGTGGCGAGCAGGTTCTCGGCGCCCTGCCCCTGCTCCTCCAGGGAGAACCCGGTGACCGCGGTCCACTCGACGGTCAGCGCCTCGCCCTTGGCGCGCCGGAACGCCCCGCCCTTCCTGCCCTTGCGGACGAAGACCCGGTCGATCTCCCACTCCCGGCGGGCCGGCAGCTGATGCACCGACAGGTCGAGGACGGTGACCTCCTCACCGGTCTCGGTGAGCGTCACGCGCCGGTCCAGCAGCTCCCCGAAGACCAGCCGCTCGGTCGGCCGCTGCTCGAAGCGCCGGACGTTGAGCACGCCGGTGGTGATGATCTGGCCGGACTGGATGGCGGTGACCCGGGTCATCGGCAGGAAGATACGGCGGCGGGTGGCGAGTTCGACGACGAGGCCGAGCAGCCTCGGGGGCCGCTGCCCCACCCGCAGCATGACGACCAGATCGCGCACCCGCCCCACCTGGTCGCCGGCTGGGTCGAAGACGGCGACACCTTGGAGGTGCGATACGAAGATCCGGGGGGCGCCCGCTGCCATGGCCGCGGCTCCTTTTCGTGCGGGGTGGTTCGTGGTGGCTGTCTGTGTGGCTGTCTTTGTGCCTGTGTCTTCCGAATTGCCCGCTCGGGTGGGCTTCAGGCTAGCCCGTCCCGATCGGTGGCGCGTCGGCGGGCGGTCCGGACGGACTGGCTCCGATCCGCCCCCACGACCCCGGTACCCTGCGGTACGCCGTTCAGGTCTCCCGTCAGAGAGGCAGCCCCACCTGTGACCCCGATTCGCCAGAGCCGCGGCCGCCGTGCCGCACTCGCGAGCGCGACGTGCGCCCTGCTCGTGACGGGTACGGTGCTCACCGGCTGCGCGGAGGATCCCAACGAGGGCACCAACGGGGTCGGCAGACTCCCCGCGACCAAGATCCAGGGCAAGACCCGGTCGGCCGCCGAGTCCGCCGGCGCGGTCCGGGTGCACGGCAACGTCGTCAGCGGCGGACGGACGTACGCGCTCGACATGCGGCTGAACGACGACGGCGGTGACGGCTCGGTCACCTCCCAGGACGCGACGTTCAAGCTGCTGCGCATCGGCGAGCAGCTCTACGTCAAGGCGGACGCCGAGTTCTGGACTCACGGCAGCGGCCAGGGCGGGGGCGGCAAGGCGGACGCGGCGGCGGCCTCCAAGCTCGACGGCAAGTTCGTGAAGGTGCCGCAGGGCGACCCCTCGTACAAGAAGTTCAGCGGTTTCACGGACAAGGCTCTCCTCCTCGACGGCCTGCTGACCCTGCACGGGACGCTCGCGACGGACGGCCACGACGAGGAGGCGGGCGTCCGCACCATCCGCGTCACCGGGGACAAGGGCTCCGGCGGCACCCTGGAGGTGTCCCTGGAGGGCAAGCCGTACCCGCTGCGCCTGGAGCGGGCCGGCGGCGCGGGCACCCTCACGTTCTCCGGCTGGGGTGATGACTTCTCCCTCAGGGAGCCGGAGCGGAACGAGACCGTGGACTACGGCCCGCAGCTGCCGTCGTCGTAGGACGTCACGTCCGTTTGCGCTTCCTCAGCAGCAGACGGGGCAGGCCCGCCGGGACGGGCCGGCGGGTGAGCGCCGGGGACGGTAGGGGCGGCTCGGACAGAGAGCCGTCGGGCAGCGGCGCCGTCGCCCCGGTCGGTTCCAGGCGCAGCACCCGGCACTCGCGGGCCCAGCGCTCGGGCATGGCCTCGCCGTCGGGCGCGTTCAGCCGTTTGCCCTTCAGCTCGGCGACCGCCGCGTCCCACGCCTCGGAGCCGGGCGCGAGCTGGGTGACCCGCGCCGTCCAGGTGACCAGCCGGCCACCCTTGTCCTTGCTGCGGACCGTCACCCGCGCCTCTGCGCCGTCGGCAAGACCCGGCAGCGGCTGCTCGCCGGGTCCGTCGCCGACCAGGCACGCGGCGCCCTCGTGCCACACGTGCCACAGCGCACGCGCCGGGCCGTCGGGGCCCTGGACCCAGACGAGGCCGGACTTCTTCGTGGCCTCCTCGACGAGGGCCTGGTCGAGCAGCTCGCTTGTCATGGGGCCCACCCTAACCAGGCTGCTCACAGCCATCCGTTCCGCTTCAGCGTGCGGTGGATGCCCAGACAGACGGCCACCGTGAAGCTCATGATCACCGGGTAGCCGTACTTCCAGTGCAGTTCCGGCATGTACTTGAAGTTCATGCCGTACACGCCGCACACCATCGTCGGCACGGCGATGATCGCGGCCCAGGAGGTGATCTTGCGCATGTCCTCGTTCTGGGCGACGGACGCCTGCGCGAGGTTGGCCTGGAGGATGGAGTTGAGCAGCTCGTCGAAGCCGAGGACCTGCTCCTGGACCCGGGCCAGGTGGTCGGCGACGTCCCGGAAGTACTTCTGGATGTCGGGGTCGATCAGCCGCATCGGCCGCTCGCTCAGCAGCTGCATCGGCCGCAGCAGCGGCGACACGGCCCGCTTGAACTCCAGCACCTCGCGCTTGAGTTGGTAGATCCGGCCGGCGTCCGAGCCGCGCGGCGAGCCCTTGCGGCCCGGGGAGAACACCTCCGTCTCGACCTCGTCGATGTCGTCCTGCACCGCGTCGGCGACGGCGATGTATCCGTCGACGACGTGGTCGGCGATGGCGTGCAGCACGGCCGAGGGGCCCTTGGCGAGCAGCTCGGGGTCGTCCTGGAGGCGGTGCCGCAGAGCCCGCAGGCTGCCCTGCCCGCCGTGCCGGACGGTGATGAAGAAGTCCCGTCCGGTGAAGCACATGACCTCGCCGGACTCGACGACCTCGCTGTTGGCGTCGAGCTGGTCGTGCTCGACGTAGTGGATGGTCTTGAAGACCGTGAAGAGGGAGTCGTCGTAGCGCTCCAGCTTGGGCCGCTGGTGGGCCTGGACGGCGTCCTCCACGGCGAGCGGGTGCAGCCCGAACTCGCCGGCGATGCCGGAGAATTCGGCCTCCGTCGGCTCGTGCAGGCCGATCCACACGAAACCCCCGTCGCGGCGCACCAGGCGCACCGCCTCGTGCGGGGTCAGGGCGGTCTCGGTCTCGATGCGGCGGCCGTCCCGGTAGACGGCGCAGTCGACGACGGCCGAGGAGGCCGCGGGGCTGCGGGTGGCGTCGTACGTCCCGCCGTCCTTGCGCAGCGACACACGGGACGGACGGACGACTGCTGCGCGCAGGTCGCGGATCATCGACATGGCGGGCTCCTTCGCGGGCGGGCGACGAAACGCCGGCCGACGACGGCTGGAACTACCCGGAATGGGGACGTAGGGACTACTGATGTTTGGCACGTCCACAAAGCGGGGAGCACCGCACCGTCGCGGTGGTCGGTTTCGTCACTGATTCAGCTACTGAGGCAGATCAGGCAAAGCGAAACGAAGCGCTCTTCCGCGGTGAAGCGAGTGCGAGAGGTGGCAGCCAGAGACAGAAGCAGCTACATCGGCGGCGCGAAGAGCGTGGTGCTACTGCACGGTCGACTTCGATCCATTGCAGCCCCACCTCCTCCGGCCGGTCCCTCGTGAGGGAGTTCCTTCGGCGTCGGGGCTTGATCGCGACGCTTCTGCGTGCTGCCCCGAACCACCGGGCAAGAGTAGCAGCCGACACAACTGTCAAGGTGCTGCTTTGCCCGCTACTGGCGAGTTCTATGCTCGCCGCATGGCAGATGTTCTTCCTCTGGTCGAGGCCCGGTTGCGCAGCGCGCTGGGCGAACCGGACGCGCGCGCGGCGGTCACCTTCCTGGGCACCGACCGCATCGAGGTGCTCCGCTTCCAGGAGGCCGGCATCGTCCGCTACGCCTCGCTCGGCATGTCCGCACACCCCATGACGGACCCCACGGCGGTGGTCGCCGACCCGGTCAAGGGCCCGCGCGCCGAGCTGGTCCTCTCCGTCCGTGCCGGGCTCGCGGAGACCGACAAGGTGCTCCGGCCGCTCGCTGTGCTCGCCGCTTCTCCGCAGGTGGAGGGCCTGGTCGTGGCTCCCGGTGCGTCCCTGGACGTCGGTGAGCCGCTGTGGCCCGGTGCCCCGTTCACCTCCGTCCTGGTCGCCGAGCCGGGCGGTCTGGTGGAGGATCTGGAGCTCGACGAGCCGCTCGACCCCGTGCGGTTCCTGCCGCTGCTGCCGATGACCCCGAACGAGGCCGCATGGAAGCGCGTGCACGGCGCGCAGGCGCTCCAGGAGAAGTGGCTCAACTCGGGGACGGACCTCCGGGATCCGTCCCGGAAGTCCGTCCCGCTGGAGTGAGGAAGCTCACCAAATCCCAGTGATGGCAGTTCAGTTGGAGAACACGGCGACGCCGTCCTCGGCCGCTGGCCTGGGCTCCGGCTCGTCGGCCTCGTAAGTGAGGGCCTTGCGTCGTACGACGACCACGGCCGCGCCGGCGACGGCGGTGACGGCCGCCACCACGAACGGGGCGTGGACGTCGGTCCACTCCTCGATCTTCGGCGCGAAGAACGGAGCGGCCGCCGCCGCGAACCAGCGGACGAAGTTGTAGCCCGCGCTCGCCACCGGCCGGGGCGCGTCCGAGACGCCGAGGGCCAGCTCGGTGTAGACGGTGTTGTTCACGCCGATGAAGGCGCCGGACAGGATCGTGCAGACGACGGCGGCCGTGTGCGACCCGTAACCGAGCACCAGCACGTCGGCCGCGAGCAGCACCAGCGAACCGCTGAGCACCTTCAGCGAACCGAAGCGCTTCTGGAGCCGGGGCGCGACGATCACCGAGAAGACGGCGAGCAGCACGCCCCAGGCGAAGAACACCGCACCCGACCGGTACGGGCTCATGTTCAGCACGAACGGAGTGAAGGCCAGCACGGTGAAGAACGTGTAGTTGTAGAAGAAGGCCGAGGCCGCCGCGGAGGCGAGGCCGCCGTGGCCGAGGGCCTTGATCGGGTCCAGCAGCGAGGTCTTGCGGGCCGGTTTGGGCTGCTCCTTCAGGAACACCGCGATGCACAGGAAGCCGACGGCCATCAGGAACGCCGTGCCGAAGAACGGGTAGCGCCAGCTGGCGTCGCCGAGCAGGGCGCCCAGCAGCGGGCCGCAGGCCATGCCGAGGCCGAGGGCCGACTCGTACAGCAGGATCGCGGCGGCGCTGCCGCCGGCCGCCGCGCCGACGATGACCGCGAGGGCCGTCGAGACGAACAGCGCGTTGCCGAGGCCCCATCCGGCGCGGAACCCGACCAGTTCGCCGACGGATCCGGAGGTGCCCGCGAGCCCGGCGAACACCACGACGAACGCGAGGCCGAGCAGCAGGGTCCTGCGGCCGCCGATCCGGCTGGAGACGAAACCGGTCACCAGCATCGCGACGGCGGTGATGAGGAAGTACGAGGTGAAGAGCAGGGAGACCTGGCTCGCCGTGGCGTCGAGGCCCTGGGCGATGGACGGCAGGATCGGGTCGACGAGCCCGATTCCCATGAAGGCGACGACCGACGCCCCGGCGGTCGCCCACACGGACTTGGGCTGCTTCAACAGGCCGCCCGCTCCGGTGTCGAAGGGGTCCATTGCTTGCTCCCTTTCCCGGGACCGAGGTAGTTGGTGTTTACACACACTAAGTTAGCAAGACTAATTAATGCAAATTACATCTAGTGTGGGTGGTGAAGGGTTCCGTCCGGATGGGTGATCGTCCTTGACGCGGCGGGGCGAGGGTAGGACCGTGGGGCCCTATGAGGGGCGAACCCAGTTGCCCGAAGTGCGGTGGCCGGGTCAGGGCTCCCGGCCTCTTCTCCGACTCGTGGCAGTGCGATGTGCACGGCACCGTTCACCCGGTGCAGCCCGTGATACCGCCGAGCGTCGACGCCCTCAACGTCGTGGTGCACCGCACCCGCGTGCCGCTGTGGATGCCGTGGCCGCTGCCGGTGGGGTGGCTGTTCACGGGGGTGGCCTGCGCGGGGGACGACCGCACGGGCGGCCGGGCGACCGCCGTCGCCTGCACGGGGCCCGGCCCGCTCGGCGGAATGGGTGAGCTGATCCTGGTGGCCGAGGAGCTCGGCGTCGGGCTCGGCGCGCGGTACGCCGGCATGGACGGGCCCGACCCCGGACCGCACATGAACGTCGAGAAGCCACCCCAGGCGAAGGTGCTGGCCGCCGGGCGCCCCACGCCGTTGTGGCATGTGGCCGGGGCGCCGGACGACCGGGCGGTCTTCGCGGGCGAAGCGCTCGGGATGTGGCTCTGGGCGGTGGTGTGGCCCGAGCAGTCCGGGCTGCTGATGTACGACGAACTCGTGCTGACGGATCTGCGGGATGCCGGCGCCGAGGTCGAGCTGGTGCCGTGCGGCGCCCTGTCCCCGCGCCTGCTGGGGCCCTGAGGGATGCGGGGGTGCTTGCGGATGTAGGGGGCGCTTGCCGGGTTCAGGTGTGACACGGGGCCGTTGAAAAGCTGGTTATCCTTGAGCAGTCCTGTCGTCCCGCCCGTGTCTGGAGTCCGTGTCGTGCGCATCGATCTGCACACCCACTCCACCGCTTCCGACGGCACGGACTCGCCCGCCGAGCTGGTGCGCAAAGCCGCTGTCGCCGGGCTGGACGTCGTCGCGCTCACCGATCACGACACCACCCGCGGGCATGCCGAGGCGATCGCCGCGCTGCCCGAGGGCGTCACGCTGGTCACCGGGGCCGAGCTCTCCTGCCGGATCGACGGGATCAGCATGCACATGCTGGCCTACCTCTTCGACGCCGAGGAGCCCGCGCTGCTCGCCGAGCGGGAGCTGGTCCGGGACGACCGGGTGCCACGCGCCCAGGGCATGATCGCCAAGCTCCAGGACCTGGGCGTCCCCGTGACCTGGGAGCAGGTGGCGCGGATCGCCGGTGACGGGTCCGTCGGCCGCCCGCACGTGGCGAGTGCGCTCGTCGAGCTCGGTGTCGTGCCGACCGTGAACGACGCCTTCACACCGGACTGGCTGGCCGACGGCGGCCGGGTGTTCGTGGAGAAGCACGAGACCGACCCCTTCGAGGCGATCCGGCTGATCAAGGGCGCGGGCGGGGTCGCGGTGTTCGCGCATCCCGGCGCGAGCAAGCGGGGGCTCACGGTGCCGGAGGCCGCCATCGCCGAGATGGCCGCTGCCGGTCTTGACGGCGTCGAGGTGGACCACATGGACCACGACGCGGACACCCGTGCGCGGCTGCGGGGGCTGGCCAAGGAGCTCGGTCTTCTCGTGACCGGGTCGTCGGACTACCACGGCAGCCGGAAGACCTGCGTCCTCGGTGAGTACACGACCGATCCCGAGGTCTACGGGGAGATCACGCGGCGGGCCTTCGGTGCGTTCCCCGTGCCGGGAGCCGGCGGAGCCCTCTGAGGTCTCTCCCGTAGGCCGGTCTCTTCTTCTCGCTCCCCTTTTCTCACCCGGCGCTGTCCGCTGCGCCCAGGCGTTCCGCCCTGCGCACCGCCTGTCCGCGGCGGCTGCCCCCTGCGCAAGGCTCACTCATGTTCGACGTCGCCGTCTTCGGCTCCCTGTTCCTGACCCTCTTCGTCATCATGGATCCCCCGGGGATCACACCGATCTTCCTCGCGCTCACCGCCGGCCGGCCCGGCAAGGTGCAGAAGCGGATGGCCTTCCAGGCCGTCTGCGTCGCCGGCGGTGTGATCACCGTGTTCGGTCTCCTCGGGCACCAGATCCTGAACTACCTGCACGTGTCCGTGCCCGCGCTGATGATCGCGGGCGGGCTGCTGCTCCTGCTGATCGCACTGGACCTGCTCACCGGCAAGACCGACGAGCCGAAACAGACCAAGGACGTCAACGTCGCCCTCGTCCCGCTCGGCATGCCGCTACTGGCCGGGCCCGGCGCGATCGTGTCGGTCATCCTGGCTGTGCAGAAGGCCCACAGCGTCGCCACCCAGGTGTCGGTCTGGGCGGCGATCCTCGCCATCCACGTCGTGCTGTGGCTGGTGATGCGCTACTCGCTTGTGATCATCCGGATCATCAAGGACGGCGGTGTGGTCCTGGTGACCCGCCTCGCCGGCATGATGCTCTCCGCGATCGCCGTGCAGCAGATCATCAACGGCGTCACGCAGGTGATCCGGGGGAGCTGACGATTCCCTTCAGACCCGGAGGGCGCCGCGGATCTCCTGGGCGGCCTTCGGGTGGCCGAGGTACTCCTCCATCTTGTGCGCGCGGTCGCGGCCGTTGGAGACGGCCAGCTGGCTGAGCTTCCCCCACCGTTCGTCCTTCAGGGGGCAGCCGATGGCCACCGCGTCGGTGGGGCACCAGACGTTCACCCAGTCACGCACCCTGGGCGGCTGGTGCGGGCCCCGCGCGAGGAGCCGTTCGTTGACGCCGTCCAGACCGAGCGGACTTCCCGCGGTGACCAGCAGGACGGGGTCGAGGCCCTCCGGGAGCCGGGTCAGAAGGTCCATGCCCACGACCGTGCCCAGGCTGTGGGTGACCAGCACCAGCTCGCCACCCGCCGGCATCGTCTCCATGACGCTGTCCAGCACCGCCTGCCGCACGGCGCTGTCGCCGAGGTACAGGTCGACGTCCCGCAGGAACGTGGCGATGGTCCATTCGTCCAGGTCCGACTTGGCCGCGAGCCAGCTCAGCGGCCGGTGCAGCACCCCCACCAGGCCCGAACCGAACCCCTCCGTGGCCGCCGGCCCGTTCTGGGGCATGCCGGCCCGCACGGCCGCCTCGTGGAGCAGCTGCTCGTAGGAGCCGGTGGGCGACTGCGCGGCGAAGACCTCGGCGGCTGCGGCGGCGCTCAGCTGGTCGAGGCCGACGGGTGCCGCCGTGCTCTCCCTGCCGCTCAGGGCGTGCAGTGTCGTGCCGTAGAACGGGAACCAGACGTCCTCGGGGTCGAGCGTGGGCAGGGACGCGAGGGTGAGGCCGTGGTTCAGGCCGGCCGTCCAGCTGCGGCGGAGGACGTCGGGGACGTTCTCCTGCTGGTCACGGCCGTGCAGGAAGACCAGGTGCTGACGGCCGCCGAAGGCGGTGGCGCGTGCCCGGACCCCGGCCCTGGGCCGCTCGCCGCCGGTCCTGGGGGCCGTCGTGGCGGCTTCGGGGACCGCGGGGGCTGAGGGGATCGTGACGCCCGGTACCGCGGTCGTCCTCTGCGACTGCGCCCCGGGGGCCGGCGCGGTGGTCATGGCCTGGTCCAGCCCGGTGTCCGGGCCCATCTCGGCCAGCACGGCACGCCGCCCCGGATCGAGGTCCAGTCCGGCGAGGTGCTTGAGGATCGAGCTGATCCGGACGCCCTCGTTGGCGACCCAGTCGATGGCGTCGTCGCCGTCGCCCTGCTGCCATGGCCGGCCGTCCTTGCGCAGGACGCGGCCCTGGTCGTCCTTCTTCGGCACGCCGCTGTGGTGCAGCGCCACGACCTCCCACTGGTCGTTGAAGACGGGGGAGCCGGAGTTCCCCGGTTCGGTGTCGGTCGTGTAGTGCACGAAGTCGTCGAGGCGGACCAGCACGGCGTTGTCACGCAGCGCGATCTCCTTCAGCCGTCCGGAGGGATGGCCGATGATGTTGACCTTCTCGCCGAGCACCAGCTTGCCGATCTGCACGCTCAGCCGGTTCCAGCCGAAGATCTCGCCCGGAGGCGGGCCGTCCAGGGTGGGCGCGACGGCGACGAGGGCGAAGTCGAGCCGCCGGTCCGCCGCGAAGAAGGTCCCGGGGTCGAGCTCCATCCGGACGACCGTGTCGGGCAGGTTGTCGGCCGTGACCTGGGCGTTGAACTCAGCGAAGCAGCGGCGCGCGAAGCTCTCGTCGGGCAGCACATGGTGGTTGGTCATCATCAGCCGCGGCGAGACCAGGAAGCCGGTGCCGTGCGGCAGCTCGCGGCCGTCGCGGCGCAGCGTGATCCGGGCGACCGTGGCCCCGGCCCTGACCCCGCGCGGCAGGAAGCTCCAGGCCTGGAGCTCGTTGGACAGGTCGATGATCCGCTCGTTGGCGTCGGGCAGGTTCATGGCGTCGCGGTGGATGTCCGCCACCACAGCCGAGGGCGACAGACCGCCCCTGTCGAGGATGCGGTCGGCGCGCACGGCGAGGGCGTCAGGGGAATCGGGGAACCGCACACCGGCCGCCAGCCGGCCCTGCACGCGCTCGCGTTCCGCGGCGGAGTCCTGGTAGCGCCGTGCGGCCTCGTCGGCGGCCTGCTCGTGCAGCTCCTGGTGCGACCGGTCCGTCACCGACATGTCCACCGTCCTCCTGGTTCGTGCCGGCCCCTCAGCCAGTACGCCCCCGACCACGGAGGTCCGCAACAGCGGAGCCCCCGCACGGCTGATGCCGGGCGGGGGCTGCGAAGTGTGGGAGAGCTGCGCGCGTTATGAGGCCGTGGTCTCGGCCGGGCGGATCCAGAGGCGCTGCCCTATGGCGGCCGCCTGCTGAACGATGTGGTTGACGGAGGCGGCGTCCACAACGGTCGAGTCCACAGCAGTGCCGTCGACGTCGTCGAGTCGCATGATTTCGAAGCGCAAGGGCTTCTCCCTTCGTCTGGTCATCCTCCTGAGGAGAACTACTCGGTGTGCGGCCCACCGGGCGTCGGTGCCGGTGTTCCGTATGGGTCAACAGCGATGCGGGTGTCAAACATTCCCTACGCTAAGGAAATTTTTCGAACGGCTAATTACTGAGGCGTAAGAGTGTCGTTACGGGACCGGCCGGGACCGGTGGTGTTCACAGCGTGACCGCCGGGACAATGGAGGTGATGAATGACGACCTCGCGGCCCTCAGCGCCCGCATCGACCGCACCAACGAGCTGCTCCAGCGCATGCTCGCCGAGGTGGCGAAGACGCCCTCGACCCACGCGATCTTCGTCGATGCCGGGTATCTGTACGCGGCCGCGGGACGCCTCGTCGCCGGTACGGAGGACCGCCGCTCCTTCGACCTGGACGCCGAGGGTCTGATCGACGCCCTCATCGACAAGGCCCGCACGATCTTCGCGGACAGCCGGCTGCTGCGGGTCTACTGGTACGACGGCGCCCGCCGCCGTATCCACACGGCCGAGCAGCAGACCATCGCGGAACTGCCCGACGTCAAGGTGCGCCTGGGCAACCTCAACGCCAACAACCAGCAGAAGGGCGTCGATTCGCTCATCCGCTCCGACCTGGAGTCCCTCGCCCGGCACCGTGCCATCAGCGACGCGGCCCTGCTCGGCGGCGACGAGGACCTGGTGTCGGCGGTGGAGGCGGCCCAGGGGTACGGCGCCCGGGTCCACCTCTGGGGCATCGAGGCCCCGGAAGGCCGCAACCAGGCGGAGCCCCTCCTGTGGGAGGTCGACAGCCAGCGCACCTTCGATCTCGACTTCTTCAAGCCGTACGTCTCCCGCCGCACGGCCCCCGCCTACGAGTCGGCCGCAGGCCGGCCCACCCGCGAGGACGTGCGGTTCGTCGGCGCGCAGATCGCGGCGAAGTGGCTGGCGGCACGCGGCCGGGACACTCTGGTCGAACTGTTGCCCGGCCACCCGTACCTGCCCGGCTCGGTGGACCAGGACCTCCTCGTGGAGGCCGAGGGTCTCCTGCAGTACTCACTGCGCGGCCAGGCGGACCTGCGGCGGGCGCTGCGGGACGGCTTCTGGGATCACCTGCGGACGCAGTACTAGGCGGGAGTTTGCGGGCACCCCTAGGGCGTCCCGGCAGCGGCCGGGGACCGGCCCGGCCCGACGCCGTCCCAGAAGTCGGCGAGGGCGTGGGCCGTCGGGAGCGGCTGGTCGGCGTTCGGGGAGTGCTCGGCTCCGGTGACGACCGTACGGTGCGCGTCCAGCCGCAGGGCCATGTCGTCCAGGATCGCCACCGGCCAGGTGTCGTCGTGCGCGCCCGACAGGACGTGGAACGGCAGCGGGACGGCGGCGAGTTCGGCCACGCGGTCCGGCTCGGTGCACAACTGACGACCGGTCGCGAGCAGTTGTGCGGGGCTGTGGCCGAGCCAGCGGCGGCGCAACTGGTCCTGATCACCGAGACCGCGGGCGGGCCCGCCGACCTCCTCCGGAGGTCCCATGGCCTGGATGGCCTCCCACACCTCCTCCATCGACAGCACGGCGAGCGCGTCCCGCAGCAGCTTCACACGCTGCTGCTGGGAGACGGAGATCTCCGCCGGGCCGGACGAGACCAGGGTGAAGGAGACGAACGGTGAGTGGTCGAGCAGCACGGCCGCACGGGCGATCTGCCCGCCGAGTGAGTGCCCCACGAGGTGGACGGGCACGCCCAGAGCCTCGGCCTGCGCGAGCACGTCCCGCGCCAGTTCCCGCTGGGCGTAGGCGGATTCGTCGTCCAGGGGACCGACCGACTCGTGCTGCCCGCGCCCGTCCACGGCGACGGCCCGGTACCCCCGCTGCGCGAGCGGCTCGTGGAGCAACCGGAAGTCCTCCTTGCTCCCGGTGAACCCCGGCAGCATCAGGGCGACCCCCCTGGCCTTCTCACCCGCCGCCGGCGAGGAGTCGACGACGGCGAACTCGCCGCGCGCGGTGCTAAGGGGGTAGGCGCGGGCGCCCGGGGGAGGGGGGAAGGCGGGGTGGCTGGTCACGGGGCGAGGGTAGCGGGTGGGAATCGCCCCCGTGCCCCGGGCGAAAGCCGACGGCCCGGCTCCCCGTGAGGGGGCCGGGCCGTCGGAGAGGGGTGTGTCAGCCCTCCGTGGGCTCCGCGGCGGCCGTGGCCTTGCGGGTGCGGCGGGCCCTGGGCTTCGCCTCGGCAGCGTCCTCCGCAGCGGCAGCCGTGGCGGCCGTGGTCGCCTTGCGCGTACGACGCGGCTTGGCGGCCTCCGGCTCCTGATCCGCCTGCGCGGGGATCTCGGTGGGCTCGGCGGCCTTGCGGGTGCGGCGGCGCGGCTTGGCCTCCGTGGCCTCGGCCGTGTCGACGGCGGCCTCGGCCGTCGCGGCCGTCTTCCGCGTGCGGCGCGGCTTGGCCTCGGCGGCCTCCCCGTCCGGGCCGGCGGCGGCCGTCTTGCGCGTGCGGCGTGGCTTGGCCTCGACGGCCTCCGGCTCCTGAGCCGTCTGCGCCGGGATCTCGGCGACGGCCACTGCGGCCGTCTTGCGAGCGCGGCGCGGCTTGGCCTCCGTGCCTTCGGCCGTGTCGACGGCGGCCTCTGCCGGGGCGGCGGCCTTGCGGGTGCGGCGCGGCTTGGCCTCGGCAGCCACCGGAGCCTCGGCGGTGGCCGTGGTCTCGGTTGCCTGGGCAGCCTCGGCGGTCTTGCGGGTGCGGCGGCGCGGCTTGGCCTCCGTGGCCTCGGCCGTGTCGACGGCGGCCTCGGCCGCCGCTGCCGTCGCCTTGCGCGTACGCCGGGGCTTCGCCTCGACCGTCCCGGCGGGGTCCTCCGCCGCTGCGGCCGTCTTGCGCGTGCGGCGCGGCTTGGCCTCGGTCGCCTCGGCCGTGTCGACGCTCGCCTCGGCCTTCGCGGCCGTCTTACGGGTACGACGCGGCTTCGTCTCCGCCGGCTCCGCAGCGGCTTCGGTGGTCCCCTCGGCCGTGTCGACCGCCGACTCGGCCGCGGACGCCGACGTGGCCTTGCGGGTGCGGCGGCGCCGCGTGGTGGCGGCAGCCTCGGGCTGAGCGGCCTCAACGGGGGCCCCGGTGACGGTCACCTGCTCCGGGGCCGACGGCGTCACCGGGGCCTCGGTCTCCACCGCGGGCGTGTCCGAGCGGCGCGTACGACGCCGGCGCGGCTTCGCGGCCGTCTCGGGGGCCTCGGCTGCCGTGCCCTCCGCCGTCGCGACGGCGGTCTCCGCCTGCTCGGACACGGTGGACTCGACCGCCGTGACCGGGGCCGCCTCGGTCTGGGCCCCGCCGCGGGTGCGCCGACGGCGGCGCGGGGTGCGCGGAGCCGTGACGGCGTCCGCCTCGGCGGCACCGCCGGTGGCCGTGGTGTCGGGCGTGGTGGTGCCGGCGGACTCCGGAGCACCGTCCACCGCGGCCCCGCCGCGCGTACGACGGCGACGACGCGGCGTACGCGCGGAGCGCTCGCGGTCGGCCGAACGGGACTCGTCCCGGTCGCCGCGGCCACCCCGGCCGCCGCGACCGCGCGGCCCGCGGCCTCCCGGCTCGCCCAGGTCCTCCAGCTCCTCCGCGTCCAGCCCGGCGCGCGTACGCTCCGAGCGCGGCAGGATGCCCTTCGTGCCCTCGGGGATGCCGAGGTCGGTGTAGAAGTGCGGAGAGGTGGAGTACGTCTCCGGCGGGTCGCTGAAGCCCAGGTCCAGCGCCTTGTTGATCAGCTGCCAGCGCGGGATGTCGTCCCAGTCGACCAGGGTGATCGCCGTACCCTTCGCGCCCGCGCGGCCGGTCCGGCCGATGCGGTGCAGGTACGTCTTCTCCTCTTCCGGCGACTGGTAGTTGATGACGTGAGTCACGCCCTCGACGTCGATGCCGCGGGCGGCGACGTCGGTGCAGACGAGCACGTCCACCTTGCCGTTGCGGAAGGCGCGCAGGGCCTGCTCGCGCGCGCCCTGGCCGAGGTCGCCGTGGACCGCGCCGGAGGCGAAGCCGCGCTGCTTGAGCTGGTCGGCCAGGTCGGCCGCCGTGCGCTTGGTGCGGCAGAAGACCATGACCAGTCCCCGGCCGTCGGCCTGCAGTATGCGCGCCACCATCTCGGGCTTGTCCATGTTGTGCGCGCGGTAGACGAACTGCTTCGTGTTCGCGACCGTCGCGCCCGCGTCGTCCGGCGAGGTGGCGGAGATGTGCGTGGGCTGCGACATGTAGCGGCGGGCCAGTCCGATGACCGCGCCCGGCATGGTGGCCGAGAACAGCATCGTCTGGCGCCGCACCGGAAGCATGTTGATGATCTTCTCGACGTCGGGCAGGAAGCCCAGGTCGAGCATCTCGTCGGCCTCGTCGAGGACCAGGCACTTCACGTGCTTCAGGTTCAGCTTCTTCTGCCCGGCGAGGTCGAGCAGCCGGCCCGGAGTACCGACGACCACGTCGATGCCCTTCTTCAGGGCCTCGACCTGGGGCTCGTAGGCCCGGCCACCGTAGATCGCGAGGACGCGCACGTTGCGTGCCTTGCCCGCGGTCTGCAGGTCGTTGGTGACCTGCGTGCACAGCTCGCGCGTGGGGACGACGATGAGTGCCTGCGGGGCGTCGGTGAGGTCCTCGGGCTCGGCGCGCCCGGCCTCGACGTCGGCGGGGACGGTGACGCGCTCGAGGAGCGGGAGGCCGAAGCCCAGCGTCTTGCCGGTGCCGGTCTTGGCCTGGCCGATGACGTCCTTGCCCGAGAGGGCGACGGGAAGCGTCATCTCCTGGATGGGGAAGGGGGTCATGATGCCGACGGCCTCCAGGGCCTCGGCGGTCTCGGGGAGGATTCCGAGCTCTCGGAACGTAGTCAGGGTGCTGCCTCTTCTGTGTGGGCGGCGCGAGGCGAGCGCGGGGTCGTGTCAGACCGTGCCGGGGACGTCGGCTGCCTACGGGCGGGCCGTAGAGCACGGGACCGCGCCGACGCTCTAGCGCTCGTGCCGCTGAGGGTCTCCCCCTCCGGGTCTCGTACGCACTGGAGCGGACGGCCGGGGAGGGCTGTCGGGTCGGAGCCGATCGGGCCACCGACCGGGCATCCTCATACGTGCGGCCTGTCGAGGTACGTCGACGTACCAGCAGGCGCATTACCACCATACCCCGGAATCGCGCACATGGGATGGCCGATTCGGTCACGTAGTCGTCGTCACAGTGAATGACCAGGGCCTTACGCCCCCCGGCGGGCAGACTATTGTGCGCTTCATGACGAGCTCTGACAAGCCTGAGAACGCCTCGGACACCGCCGCCGCCGAACCGACCTCGGTCGCCGCCCGGGACTGGGCCACGGCCTCCGCCGACCCGCAGTACCGCGCCGCGGTCGTGGACCTGCTCGGTGCGCTCGCGTACGGGGAGCTGGCGGCGTTCGAGCGGCTCGCGGAGGACGCCAAGCTGGCGCCGACACTGGCGGACAAGGCGGAGCTGGCGAAGATGGCCTCGGCGGAATTCCACCACTTCGAGAGGCTGCGCGACCGGCTCGCCGAGATCGGGGAGGAGCCGACGCGGGCGATGGAACCGTTCGTCGCCGCCTACGACGGCTTCCACAAGCAGACGGCCCCCTCGGACTGGCTGGAGGGCCTCGTCAAGGCCTACGTCGGCGACTCCATCGCCAGCGACTTCTACCGGGAGGTCGCGGCCCGGCTGGACTCCGACTCCCGCAACCTCGTCCTGGCCGTGCTCGACGACACGGGGCACGGCGGCTTCGCCGTGGAGAAGGTGCGGGCCGCGATCGACGCCGACCCGCGCGTCGGCGGGCGGCTCGCGCTGTGGGCGCGGCGGCTGATGGGGGAGGCCCTGTCGCAGTCCCAGCGGGTGGTCGCCGACCGCGACGCACTGTCGACCATGCTGGTGGGCGGTGTAGCGGACGGCTTCGACCTCGCCGAGGTCGGCAAGATGTTCTCCCGGATCACCGAGGCCCACACCAAGCGGATGGCCGCGCTGGGTCTGGCCGCCTGACGCTCCCCGGCCGGCCTGCCCGCGCCGTCGTCAGCGCCGCCACCGTCGGCGACCCCTCAGGCGGTCGCCGACCGGCGGCGCAGTCTTCCCGCGGGGCGCAGCAGCAGCGACAGCGAGGCCACGGAGACGATCACCGCACCGAGCAGCACGAGCAGCACGTGCCCGGCGTCCAGCGCGCTGTGCATCACGAAGGCCCCGAAGAGGGCGCCGGCGACACCGGTCGACAGCACCATGGGGCGCGCCGGGAGACGGTGCGACAGGCGGTGCGTGGCCGCCCACGCCAGAGCCAGGCCGAGGATCGCGGAGCTCAGCGCTTCCAGGAGCATGTCGGGGTCCCTCCCACACGGCCGGCTGCCCACATCGTCGTAGCCCGTCATACCCCTGACCTGCGGAATCCAATCCACTCCTGTGGGCGACCTGTGCGCCATCCGTGGACGGAGCGGTGCGCCGCAAGGGGAAGCCGAGGGCCACGCGGGAGGGGTGTCCGGGAGAGAGCCATGCAAACGGGGGGCGGCTGCGCAAACGGGGGGACGGCTGCACATACGGAGGGGGCGGAACGGCCGACAGCCGTTCCGCCCCCTCCGCGTATGCGCCTACAGCGCGCCGAAGCCCACCTTGCGCGGGGCCGGCTCACCGATCTCGACGTACGCGAGACGGTCGGCCGGGACGAGGAGCTTGCGGCCGTGCTCGTCCACGAGGCTCAGCAGCTGCGACTTGCCTGCCAGTGCCTCGGCGACCACGCGCTCGACCTCCTCGGCAGTCTGACCGCTCTCCAGAACGATCTCGCGGGGCGCGTGCTGCACGCCGATCTTGACCTCCACGGCTATGTCCCTCCGACGGTCAGTGATGTGCGCGACCTTCCGCGCCGTACGCAGCACACATTAGCCCGGTGAGGGGACATACATGCTCCGCCCGAGAACGCCACGAGCGAACACCGGACGGGAACAACGCGCCCGTCAGTGGTGAGGCTGGTCCATGCCGTGCAGCGGGAAGCCCGCGATACCGCGCCACGCCAGCGACGTGAGCAGCTGCACGGCCTGGTCGCGCGGCACGCTGCGGTCGCTGTGCAGCCACGACCGTGCCACCACCTGAGCCAGGCCGCCCAGGCCTGAGGCCAGCAGCATCGACTCCGCGCGCGACAGACCGGTGTCCTCGGCGATGACGTCGCAGATCGCCTCCGCGCACTCGTTCGTGACCTTGTCGACGCGCTCGCGCACGGCGGGCTCGTTCGTCAGGTCCGACTCGAAGACCAGGCGGAAAGCACCGCCGTCGTCCTCGACGTAGGCGAAGTAGGCGTCCATCGTCGCCCGGACGCGCTGCTTGTTGTCGGTCGTCGACGCGAGCGCGTGCCGTACGGACTGGATGAGCGACTCGCAGTGCTGGTCCAGCAGCGCGAGATAGAGGTCGAGCTTGCCCGGGAAGTGCTGGTAGAGCACCGGCTTGCTGACGCCAGCGCGCTCCGCGATGTCGTCCATCGCGGCCGCGTGGTAGCCCTGGGCCACGAAGACCTCCTGGGCGGCGCCCAGGAGCTGGTTGCGTCGGGCACGGCGCGGCAGGCGTGTGCCCCGCGGGCGAACCGCCTCTGTCTGCTCGATGGCTGTCACGCCGCCTCCCATGTTCGTCCATGTGCGGATCTGGCCGCGTCGCCATCGTACTTTTCGGTAACCGTGGTGTGCGCGGTGAGAACGCAGAATTTCACGGACCGGACGGTTGCGAAAGCGGTTGCGAAGGTTTCAAACAGGGTCAGAGCGGGCAAAATGCTGCCCCTTTCCTGTTCGGGTGAGCTGCTCGTCGCCCGTCGGCGGCGAGTGTCACCGGTAGTCGTCCTCGTCGAGCGAGACGATCCGGGCCTGCTCCACCAGGTCGGCCTCGTTGGCCCGGCCCGGGTCGACGGCGGTCAGCGGGTCGTCGCGGTCCGGCGCGATGTCCGCCTGCTGCTCGGCCGCGTCGACCTCGGGGGCCTCGACGTCGAACTCCTGTGCCTCCGGCGCGTCCTCGGCCTCGAACGTCTCGGGGTCGGTGGGGTCTACGGCCATGTTGGGCTCCCTTCCTACGAACGTCCCTGGGAATGCAGGGGCCACACGCGGGTGCCCTCTGTACGAGCCTAGGAGACACCCGATCCGGACGCTATGCGATCCGCGTCCGGGACGTGACACAGTGCGCATTCCGTTGACTGTTACCCGCGGGCGACCGGGTGCCTCGTCTTCCGCCCCCGCAACGGGCCGAATCCTGTGACGGCGAACACAGGCGAACACATGAGTCACTGCGTGATCGTCTCGTAACATTGCCGCATGTCTTCGACCGAGCTGCCGTTCGTGCCGCCCGCCAATGTGCTGCCGAAGGTGGGGACCGTCCGGGTCGCGGAGGGCGAGCGCCTGCGGTCGGTCGAGCTGCCCGGCGTCACACTGACGGTCCGGTCGAGGCCTCCCGCGCGCGAGGGGCTGCCGCCCGCGCTGTACGTGCACGGGCTCGGCGGTTCCTCGCAGAACTGGTCGGCGCTGATGGCGCTGCTGGACGGCGTCGTCGACGGCGAGGCCCTCGACCTGCCCGGCTTCGGCGACTCCCCGCCACCGGACGACGGCAACTACTCCGTCACGGGCCACGCGCGCGCCGTCATCCGTTACCTCGACGCCTCCGGGCGCGGCCCCGTGCACCTGTTCGGGAACTCGCTCGGCGGCGCCATCACCACACGTGTCGCCGCGGTCCGGCCAGATCTGGTCCGTACGCTCACGCTTGTGTCGCCCGCCCTGCCGGAGATCCGAGTGCAGCGCGCCGCCGTGCCCACGGGGCTGCTGGCGGTGCCCGGAGTCGCCCTGCTCTTCACCCGTCTCACCCGGGAGTGGACCGCGGAGCAGCGCGTCCGCGGCGTGATGGCGCTGTGTTACGGAGACCCCGGGCGGGTGACGCCGGAAGGATTCCGCAACGCAGTGCAGGAGATGGAACGGCGGCTGCGGCTGCCGTACTTCTGGGACGCGATGGCGCGCTCCGCGCGCGGGATCGTCAACGCGTACACCCTGGGCGGCCAGCAGGGACTGTGGCGCCAGGCCGCACGGGTCCTCGCCCCGACCCTGCTCGTCTACGGCGGCCGCGACCAGCTCGTCGGCTTCCGCATGGCCCAGAAGGCGGCCCGGGCCTTCCGCGACTCCCGGCTCGTGACGTTGCCCGACGCGGGCCATGTGGCGATGATGGAGTACCCGGAGACAGTGGCTCTGGCGTTTCGTGAACTTCTCGAAGACGCCGGAGAGTTGGGCGCGCAGCGAGCGAGGCGGGCCGGCCGGGAGGACACCGGGGGCCACGCCGTCGACGAAGAAGGCACCGACGAGAGCATGGGGGGCTGAGGCGCGACGTGGGACGCCACAGCCGCCGCGGACCGGTCGCCAAGGGCGACAGCGCGGACACAACCGCAGTACGGGACGGCCGGACCGGGGCCGCGCAGGGTCAGAGGCCGGGCCCTGGCCCGGGCCAGGCGCCGGACGCCGGACGTGGAGCCAGGACCGCACCGCCCGGCGCCCCGCAGGGCGGCTGGCCGTCGCAGGGCCCGCGCAGGGTGCCGGGGCCGCGGACCGCGGCGGCAGAGGGGGCACCGCCGCCATCCGGCATGCCGCGCCTCCCCGACGGCTGGCACCCGGACGGCACACCGCCCCAGGGCCTCCCGCGCCTGCCGGACGGCACGCCGGTGCGGGGGGTTCCGCGACTTGCCGACGGGGCTCCGGCGCGGGATCTTCCGGGGTTGCCGGACGGGACTCCGGCGCATGGTTTTCCGCGGTTGCCCGACGGGACTCCTGCGCATGGTGTGGCGAGGCCGGCTGACGGGAGCCCCGGGCGGGGCGTTTCACGGCTGCCCGACGGCACGCCCGCGCACGGCTTTCCGCAGGCCCGCGGCGGGCATCCGGAGCAGCGCGAAGCCGGAGGCGGCTGGGGTGAGTTGAGAGGGAACGGCGGGGCACCCGCCGAAGTCGGTGCCCCCATACCGCGGCAGCGCCGGGCATCAGTGCCCGGGCCGCGGCAGGACTATATCGATGCCTTCGTCGACGAGGAGGACGACGTCTTCGCGCCCCGCACGCCCGCCTCCGCGCACGCTGCGGACGCCCACGCCTCCGTCACGGACTGGAGCGTCGGCGGCGCCGCCGACTCCGGGTCCGGGGCCGGCGGGCCGGGCGACGCGAGGCCCACCGGCGCGCCCGTGCCGGGCAAGGGCGGCAAGGGCCGTACTTTCACCGGCATCGCGGCCGCGGCCGTCACCACCGTGCTGGCCGTCGTCGTCGCCGGCCAGGTCACCGACGACAACGGCGGCGCCGGCGTGCAGTCGCAGTCCGCACCCGACCGGGCCCGCGACGTCCGTGACTCCGCATCGCGCGCGGACGGCCGGGCACCCGCCCCCGAGGTCAAGCCGCTGACGTACGACGAGAAGATGGGCCGGACGTACCCGCTCGGAGCCAAGCTCAAGGGTTCCGGAAGGTTCGACGCCGTCCCCGGCATCGCCGAGGCGCCGGGTGCCGGGCAGAAGTTCACCTACCGCGTCGACGTGGAGCAGGGACTCGGGCTCGACGGCGCACTGTTCGCCGAGGCCGTGCAGCAGACGCTCAACGACCAGCGCAGCTGGGCCCACAACGGCGCCCGCACCTTCGAGCGCATCTACTCCGGCAAGCCCGACTTCGTGATCACTCTCGCCAGCCCCGGTACGACCGCCGACTGGTGCGCCAAGTCGGGCCTGGACACCACCCAGGACAACGTCTCCTGCGACTCGGCCGCGACCGAACGCGTGATGATCAACGCCTACCGGTGGGCCCAGGGCTCACCGACCTACGGCGACAGCAAGATCCACGCCTACCGGCAGATGCTGATCAACCACGAGGTCGGCCACCGCCTCCGCTACAACCACGTCACCTGCGACAAGGACGGCGATCTCGCGCCGGTCATGCAGCAGCAGACCAAGTTCCTCGACCATGACGGAATCCGCTGCCGCGCCAACCCCTGGCCCTACCCCGGGAACTGACGGGCGTCACAGGCCGCTGTCCTCGTGAATCGACGGGAGTTGGCCGCGGCATGACGATCCGTGTCCGCTTGATCTCCTAGCGCGACAGAACGCGACCCGCACGGGAAAGTTACGACCGTTCACCCCTTTTGGTGGTGCGACGGACAACCGTCCGTCGCACCACCGCCTTGTCCGCATACGTTCGTCCCGCTGCGAGCCGCCGGGCAACGGCGGCTCCCCATACGGGAGATCGGGGGTGCACTCGTGCGCATCGGACTGCTTACGGAAGGTGGCTATCCGTATGTGAGCGGTGACGCCAGGCTCTGGTGCGACCGGCTGGTGCACGGACTCGCCCAGCACGAGTTCGACGTCTACGCGCTCAGCCGCAGCCAGCACCAGGAGGACGAGGGCTGGATCCCGCTGCCGCGGAACGTCCGCAGAGTGCGCACCGCGCCACTCTGGATGGCGGAGGACGACGAGGTGGCGCTCGGGCGCCGCGCACGCCGGCGGTTCGCCGAGTGCTTCGGGGAACTGGCCGCCGTACTGTGCGGGGCGCCGGAGGCTTCGTCGAGAGGTGCTTCCGGTGTTTCCGGTGCTGCCGCGGGTGCTTTCCGTGCTGCTGCGGGGATCTCCGGGAGTACCTCCAGGGCTTCCGATGCCTCCAGTGCCTCCAGTGCTACCGGAGGTGCTCCGACCTTGGAGGCGGACCGTTTCGCCAATGCTCTGTACGGGCTTGCCGAACTCGCTCGCGAGGAGGGCGGACTGACAGGAGCCCTCCGGTCGGAGGCCGCCGTGCGCACCCTGGAACGCGCCTGTCGCGCACCTGGCGCCCACCGCACGGCCCGTGAGGCGCGCGTCCCGGATCTGCTCACCGTCGCCGCACACCTGGAACGCGCCCTGCGCCCCCTCTCCCTCGACTGGTACGAGGACGACGGGCTCGGTGCGGTCGACCTCTGCCACGCCGCGTCCGGCGGCACGGCCGCCCTGCCCGGCCTGCTCGCCCGGCACTTCACCGGTGTGCCCTTGATGGTCACCGAGTACGGCGTGCGCCTGCGGACGCACTACCTCACCGCCCCGGACGCCCCACCCGCCGTACGGTCCCTGCTGGCGGCCTTCCAGGGCCGACTCGCGGCCGAGGCCTACCGGCAGGCCGAGGTCGTCACCGCCGGCAACACCCACGCCCGCCGCTGGCAGGAGCGCTGCGGTGCCGAGCGCGAGAAGCTCCGCACGGTCTACCCCGGCATGAACGCCCGGCCCTTCGCAGAGGTGGGCGAGTCCCCGGACTGCGCCGACCCCGACACGCTCGTGTGGGTCGGCCGCGTCGAGCCCGCCAAGGACCTGGTCTCGCTGCTGCACGCTTTCGCGGAGGTCCGCAAGCAGGCGCCGAGGGCCCGCCTGCGCATCGTCGGCGCGCCCGCAGGCCCCGAAGGCGCCGCCTACCTCGGCCACTGCAGGACGCTGGCCGCCCAGCTCTTCCCCGACGAGGCCGAGGGCCCGCACACCGCCGGGGACAACCCGGTGTCCTTCGAGGAGACCGGCGGTCCGGAACTCCCGGCCGTCGCCGACGCCTACGCCTCGGGCGCCGTGACTGTCCTCTCCAGCGTCGTCGAAGGTTTCCCCGTCGGCCTCGTGGAGGCCATGCTCTGTGGTCGGGCGACAGTGTCGACGGACGTCGGCGCGGTCGTGGAGGTCATCGGAGGCACCGGTCTCGTCGTACCGCCGCGCAACCCGCGGGCGCTCGCCGAGGCGTGCGTGGCACTGCTGCGTGACCCCGAGCGGCGTGCGCGCCTGGGAGCCGCCGCTCGCGCCCGGGCCCTCGAACTGTTCACGGTCGAGCAGAACATCGAGGCATTTCACAGCATTTATCTGGAGATCGTCTCCCGGGCGCCGGTCCGCCGGGCCCTCCTCGACGGAGCGGGAGAGCCGCTGCCTTTCGCGGTCCCCGCCGAAGCACATGTGTCCGTCCGCTGGACCGCCGCGTCGCCCGACCTCGCCGCCCGCAGCGGCCCCGGCTGGGCTGCGAGCAGGCCCGTACGCGCGACCACGCCGCTCCACGCCCCGGAGGGCGCCCGATGAGCGACTTGGACGAACTGGACCGTCCGGGAGCCCCGACCAGCTCCGGCGCACGGAATGTCCACCCCGAGAAGGAATCGGCCACGACGATCACGGACTCGGCCACCACGGAATCGGCCCCGGCGCACTCGGCGCACTCGGCCGTCACCGACCCGACAGCCTCTGACGCGTCCGCAGACCTCAAGGTGCGCGGAAACCGGAAGCCGGCGGCCGACCCCAGGGTGTCCGGGGCACGGGAATCGGCTTCCGGCCGCAGGGTGTCCGGGACGGGGGAGCCGGCGGCCGACCTCAAGGTGCGCGGGACGGAGGAATCGGCCTCCGACCGCAAGGCGTCCGCCCCGCGCCGGGGCGCTGCCGACCCGGTGAAAGCGCTGATGCACCGTCATCGGGAGCTCTGCGAACGCGCGGTGGACCCCCTTGAGATCGCCGCGGGACTGGAGGCGCACGGCATCACCGACCGGACCGCCGCCCGCTTCCGCCACCGGGACGTCTTCTCCCTCGCCGAGGAGATGTACGCGCGCGTCTCCCGGGACGGGGACACGCCCCTGCCCGCCCCACCCGTCACGCCCCGGGTGCGCGCCGGCTGGGCAATTCTGAGCCTGCTGCCCGGTGCGCTGTGCGCCGCCGCCGTGACCGCCGTGCACCTCACCCACGGGCAGTCACGCCTGCTCGCGGCCACAGCCGGTGCCCTCGCCGTGGCCCTGGCACTCCGCGCCGCCCTGCGCCGTGGCCCCCTCGGCAGAACCGATGCGGACCGGCCCGGTGCGCGGCCCGGAGCGGCCTCCGGCCGGACCGCCCCCTGGACCGTGTGGCTCATCGCCTACTCCGTTCTCGGCAACGGCCTGCTCGACAGCGCCCTCGCCGGAGGCCCCGACGCCCTGCCCACCGGCACGGCCGACGGCCCCTGGCCCCTCACCGCCGCCCCGGTCCTGGCCCTCGCCCTGGCCTGCGCGCCCGCCGTCTGGACCGCTCACCTCTTCACCGTGCGCACCCGTCGCCGACTCGGGGCCAGTCGCGGTCTGGAGGACTTCGCCGCCGCCGTACGCCCCCTCCTGCTCGGCACGTTCGCCCTGTTCCTGGGCGCCCTGGCGGGCCTGCTCACCCTCTGCGCTGCACTCCTCGACGAGCCCGCGGCCCTCGCGCAGGTCCTGGCCCTGGGCTCCCTCCTGTTCCTGGCCCGCCTCCTCACCACGCACGGCTTCACCTACGCCCCCGCCGTGGTCCTCACCGCCGCGGCCACGGTCGAGGCGGCCGCCCTCGCCACGGTCTTCGCCGCCCGCCTCCCGGGTCTGGGCTTCCTCGCCACCCCCGTCGAGACCCTCGTCACCACCTGGGGCGCCGGGAGCGTCCCCGCGCTCACCTGCGGTGTGGCGGCCCTGACGCTCCTCATCCACGCGACCCGCAAGCTGACCCGGGCCTCGGCCCACGCACCGCCGGAACCCGCGCAGTGACCGCCGCGGACACCGGCCCCGCCGCCACGGGCGCCCCCCCCGCCCCGTCCCTTCCTATCCGCTCCCTTTCTTTCCGCCCCGAGGAGAAATCGCATGATCACCCACCCAGGAACCCCGGCGACTTGGGGAGCCGCGCGATGAGAGTCCTGCTGATCGGAGCCAACGGCTACATCGGGCGCTTCGTCGCCGACCGTCTGCTCGCCGACCCGGCCGTGCAACTCACCGCCCTCGGACGCGGCGACGACGCCGATGTCCGCTTCGACCTCGCCTCCGGCAGTCCCGGTGCCCTCACCCGCTTCCTCGACGCGGTCCACCCCGGTGTCGTCGTCAACTGCGCCGGCGCAACCCGCGGCGGGGCCCGCGAACTCACCCGCCACAACACCGTGGCCGTGGCCACCGTCTGCGAGGCCCTGCGCCGCAGCGGCTGCGGCGCCCGGCTGGTGCAGATCGGCTGCAGCGCGGAGTACGGCCCGAGCCAGCCCGGTTCCTCCACCGCCGAGGACGCCGTGCCCCGGCCCGGCGGTCCGTACGGGGTCAGCAAACTCGCCGCCACCGAGCTGGTCCTGGGCTCCGGTCTGGACGCCGTCGTCCTGCGTGTCTTCTCACCGGCCGGGCCCGGCACCCCCGCCGGCTCCCCGCTGGGCCGCCTCGCCGAGGCCATGCGCCGCGCCATGCAGTCCGGCGACGGTGAGCTGAAACTCGGCGGTCTCGGCGCGCAGCGCGACTTCGTCGACGTCCGTGATGTGGCCCGTGCCGTCCACGCCGCCTCGCTCTCCGCCGCGCAGGGTGTCATCAACATCGGGTCCGGCCGCGCGGTGCGCCTGCGCGACGCCGCCGCGGTCCTCGCCCGGGTCGCCGGATACGGCGGCGCCCTCCACGAACTCGACGGTCCGCCCGGCGCCCTGCGCACGGCCATCGGCCACCCCCGCCCCGACCCGGACCACGCGCCCCCCGTCGCGTACCCGTACCCCGACGGCTGCGGCGGCTGGCAGCAGGCAGATGTGCGCACCGCTCGCGACCGGCTCGGATGGCGTCCCCGGATCGGCCTGGAGGAGTCCCTCGCCGACATCTGGATGGAGGCGGCATGCCGCATCTGACCAGATCCCGGCGGCACACCGCGGGTACGGAACTCCGCCCCGGCGTCGGCGTCCCCGGGTACGCGCACCCCCTCCTCGCCCCCACCGAGTGGGGCGAGCTGACCCGCCCCGGCACCCCGCTGCACTGGGTGGTCCTCAACGTGTCCGACGGCCCCGGTGCCCGCCCCGACCCGCACTGCCTGGAGGCGGCCGGCCGGCTGCGCAACGCGGGCGTCCGCGTCCTCGGCCACCTCGACACCCGGTACGGCACCCGCGACTTCGGCGAGCTGATCTCGGACGCCCACCGGTTCGTCGACTGGTACCAGGTCGACGGCTTCCTCCTGGAGCGCTGCCCGGCGGACCACGCCGGGCTGCCCGAGGTCCGCCGCACGGTCGCCACGCTCCGCGTGATCCGTGACGCTGCCCACATCGTCCTCGGCCACGGCATCCACCCGCACCCCGGTTATGTCGAGCTCGCCGACCAGCTGGTCACTTTCTCCGGCCCCTGGAGCGACTACCGCTGGTCGCAGGTGGCCGAATGGACCGCCGACCATTCGCCCGAGCGCTTCTGCCACTTCGTCCACGGCGTACCCCGCCCCCACCTGACCGAGGCGCTGCGCATCGCCCGCTGGCAGGGAGCCGCGACGGTCTGGATCACGGACCACACGGACGGCGGCGGGGGAGCCGACCCCTGGGAGGCCATGCCCGGCTACTGGGACGAATTCGTCTCGCGTGTCGGAACAGGTGTCTCGGAATGAAAAAGCGCATGGCACTGTTACGGGGAGAACAACCGTAGTGATTGACCGACCAACGGAGTCCCCGTGTCGCTGCCACCCCTGGTCGAGCCGGCTTCCGAGCTCACCGTAGACGAGGTCCGCAGGTACTCCCGCCACCTGATCATCCCCGACGTCGGGATGGACGGGCAGAAGCGGCTGAAGAACGCCAAGGTGCTGTGCGTGGGCGCCGGCGGCCTGGGCTCGCCGGCGCTGATGTACCTGGCCGCCGCGGGCGTCGGCACCCTCGGCATCGTGGAGTTCGACGAGGTCGACGAGTCGAACCTGCAGCGCCAGATCATCCACAGCCAGGCCGACATCGGCCGCCCCAAGGCCGAGTCCGCCCGTGACAGCGTCAAGGGCATCAACCCGTACGTGAACGTGATCCTTCACGAGGAGCGGCTCGAGGCCGACAACGTGATGGAGATCTTCAGCCAGTACGACCTGATCGTCGACGGCACGGACAACTTCGCGACCCGCTACCTGGTCAACGACGCCTGCGTGCTGCTGAACAAGCCGTACGTCTGGGGCTCGATCTACCGTTTCGACGGCCAGGCGTCCGTCTTCTGGTCCGAGCACGGCCCCTGCTACCGCTGCCTGTACCCGGAGCCCCCGCCCCCCGGCATGGTCCCCTCCTGCGCCGAGGGCGGCGTCCTGGGTGTGCTGTGCGCGTCCATCGGCTCCATCCAGGTCAACGAGGCCATCAAGCTCCTCGCCGGCATCGGTGACCCGCTGGTCGGCCGACTGATGATCTACGACGCCCTGGAGATGCAGTACCGCCAGGTAAAGGTGCGCAAGGACCCGAACTGCGCGGTCTGCGGCGAGAACCCGACCGTTACCGAACTCATCGACTACGAGGCCTTCTGCGGGGTCGTCTCCGAGGAGGCCCAGGCGGCGGCCGCCGACTCCACGATCACTCCCAAGCAGCTCAAGGAGTGGATCGATGACGGCGAGAGCATCGACATCATCGATGTCCGCGAGCCGAACGAGTACGAGATCGTCGCCATCCCGGGCGCCCGACTGATCCCGAAGAACGAGTTCCTCATGGGCACCGCCCTGGAGAGCCTCCCGCAGGACAAGAAGATCGTCCTGCATTGCAAGACGGGTGTCCGCAGTGCGGAAGTCCTCGCGGTCCTCAAGTCCGCGGGCTTCTCGGACGCGGTGCACGTCGGCGGCGGCGTGATCGGCTGGGTCAACCAGATCGAGCCGTCCAAGCCGGTGTACTGAACCGCACCGGTCCCCCCTCTCCGAGCGGCGGGGGCTTCGCGCACCACGGGTGCGTGGAGCCCCCGCCGTCGTCATGAGCAGACCTTGCCGTCCTTCGGCACCGTGCCGTCCAGCAGGTAGGCGTTCACCGTGGAGTCGACGCAGTCGCTGCCACTGCCGTACGCGCCATGTCCCTCGCCCCGCCAGGTGAGCATCACGCCGACGCCCTTGCCGAGCTCGTCGGCCATCCTCCGCGCTCCCTCGTACGGGGTGGCCGGGTCGCCGGTGTTGCCGACCACCAGGACCGGTGCCGCGCCGGGGGCGCTCACCTCCGGAGTGTCGTGCCGGCCGGGCACCGGCCAGTCGTGGCACCAGCCGGCCGTGTCCCAGCCGAGGAACGTCCCGAAGACGGGGGAGATCTTCTCGAACCGGGGCAGCAGCCGCTTCGTCCCGGCCGTGGTCGGCCGCTGCCGGTCGTCCAGGCACGATATGACCCGTTGGGAGTGGGTCGTCGTGCCGTAGCGCCCGGACGGATCGCGTTCGTTGTAGCGGTCGGCGAGGGCCAGCAGCTCCGAGCCGTCGCCCCGCTCGGCCGCGTCGAGGGCGCTGGTCAGCGTCGGCCAGCTGTCCTTGCTGTAGAGCGGAAGGATGATGCCCGTGACCGCGAGGGTCTGCGTCAGCTTCCGCCCGGGTGTGCCCGCCGCCAGGGGCCGGGCGTCGATCCGCCGCAGGAGGTCCGCGATCTTGCGCGTGCCCTCCTCGGGGTCCTGTCCCGTGGACGTGAGGTAGCCGTTCAGCGCGCGTTGGAAGCCCCTGGCCTGGTTCTCGGCGTGGCCCACGGTGTCGGCGCCGGGGTCGACGACCGCGTCCAGCGTCATGCGGCCCACCTTCTTCGGGAAGAGGTGGGCGTAGGTGCCGCCCAGTTCGGTGCCGTAGGAGATGCCGAAGTAGTTCATCCTGGTGTCGCCGAGGACTTCGCGGATGCGGTCCATGTCGCGGGCCGAGTCGGCGGTCGAGACGTGCGCCAACAGCTTTCCGGCGTTCTTCCGGCAGCCCTCGCCGAAGTCGGCGGCGTCCTCGAAGTACGCCTTCTCCTCGGCGGGGGTGTCCGGGGAGACGTCCACCGACTCGGCGGCCTGGATCTCCTTGTCGCCCCGGCACCGCACGCCCTCGCTGGCGCCCACGCCGCGCGGGTCCCAGCTCACCAGGTCGTAGCGTTCGCGGAGCGAGGAGACGGTGGGGGCGTACGACGGCATCATGGACAGGCCCGAGGCGCCCGGGCCGCCGAAGTTGAACAGCAGTGACCCCACGCGGTCGTCACCGCGGGCCTTGGCGCGGATCAGCCCCAGGCCGATCGTCTCGCCGTCGGGCTCCGACCAGTCCAGCGGCACCTTCAGCGTCGCGCACTGCCAGTCGCTGCTCGGCGCGGGGCCCTCGGCGGTGGCCTTGCAACGGCCCCATGAGAGCCCGCTCCTGCCGTCGTCGGACGAACCGGCGCTGCAGCCCGCCGCCAGCAGGGCCGAGGCGGCCGCCAGAGCGGTCCACCGAACGAAGCGCGTCATTGCCCATCCCCCCTCGCAGGCCGTCCGCTCCGTGCCGCGGATGGCGGTCAGGCCATGGTAGGCAGATCCCGGTTCGGCCGTTTCGGCCTGTGGATAACCTTCTGACCTGCGAGTATCCGGGATCTCCGGGAGGTCAGGTGCAGACGGTCCCCGCCGGCGGCACCTTTCCGTCCAGCAGATAGCCGTTCACCGCGCCCTGTACACACGTGTTCTTGCTGTCGTACGCCCCGTGCCCCTGCCCCCGGTACGTCAGCTCGACCCCGACTCCCTTGCCCAGCGCGTTCGCCATCGCCCGGGCACCCTCGTACGGCGTGGCCGGGTCGCCCGTGTTGCCGACGACCAGAATGGGTGCCGCGCCCGGAGCGCTCACGTCCGGATGGTCGGCGGCGCCGGCCACGGCCCAGTCGGTGCAGCCGATCATGCCCCACGCCAAGGAGTCGCCGAACAGGGGTGACGCGGCCCGGAACTCCGGCAGCCGCCGCTCGACGTAGGCGGCGTCGTAGCGAGGTTTGGCATCGGCGCAGCTGATGGCGGTGAAGGCGGCGGTCGAGTTGTCGTACTCGCCGTTCTCGCTGCGTCCGTTCATCAAGTCGGAGAGGATCATCAGGGTGCTCCCGTTGCCGTCGTAGGCCTCCACCAGGCCATCGGTGAGGATGTCCCAGAGATCCTTCGAGTACAGGGCCTGCAGAATGCCGCTGGTCGCCGCGGTCTGGGTCAGCTGGCGCGGGAAGATGCCCTCGATCGGCTTGCGGTCGAGATCCTTCAGCAGTCCGGCGATGCGGTCCTTCACGTCCTTCGCGCTGTCGCCGATCGGGCATTCCTCCGTCTTCGACACGCAGTCCTCGGCGAAGTTGTCGAAGGCGAGCTGAAAGCCCTTGGCCTGCCCCAGCGAACTCTGTTCGGAGTTCTGCGTGGGGTCGACGACGGCGTCGAACACGACGCGGCCGACCCGCTCGGGGAACAGGTGGGCGTAGACGCCGCCCAGTTCGGTGCCGTAGGAGATGCCGAAGTAGTGCAGCTTGCCGTCGCCGAGGACCTGGCGCATCAGGTCCAGGTCGCGGGCCGCGTCGGTGGTGCGCACATGCGGCAGGATCTTCCCCGAGTTCTGCTCGCAGGCGTCATTGAACTCGGTGGTGCTGTCCAGGAGCCGGGTGCGTTCGGCGGTGTCGTCGGGGGTGCCGTCCTGCTGGAAGTAGGCGTCGAGCTGCTGGTCGTTCTCGCAGATCACAGGGTCGCTGCGGCCGACCCCGCGCGGGTCGAAACTGACCAGGTCGTAGCGGGTGCGCAGCTTCTCGTAGCCCTCCGCGAACGCGGGCAGGGTCGTGACGCCCGAGCCGCCGGGGCCGCCGAAGTTGAAGATGAGCGAGCCGATGCGTTCGTTCGCGGCGCCGGTCGTCCTCACCCGGATCAGTTCGAGGCCGATCGTGTCGCCCTTCGGGTCGTCCCAGTCGAGCGGGGCCTTCATGGTGGCGCACTGCCACTCGCCGTCGTCCGGCAGGGGAGAGGGCGGGGCGCCTCCGCCCTGGGCCTCGTCCGGGGCCGGGCAGGCCTTCCAGCTCAGTTCCTGCCGTGTCACGTCCTCGCCCTGGGCGTCGTCTCCGCACCCCGCCAGCACGGTGGACAACAACACGGCGGAGACGGTCAGGACGGCGGCCCGCGGCCGGAGGAGGGATGGCATGGTTCCATCCTGCGGCGGTCCCGGACGGGGCGCGCGGGACGCGTGCCGTACGAGGTAAGAGGGGCAAGAGGGTTCTGCGAGGCCAACCGACCGTCGGCACGGACGGCCGGGAGCGCCGCCGCCGCGGCGGCCCGGCTGATCGTGCGCGGGACCTGCTTCCGGCCCGGTCGGATCAGAGGGCCTGCTTGCGCGTGAGGTGGTTGAAGGCCAGCCAGCCCGGCAGCACGGGCAGCCACAGCGTCAGCAGACGGAACAGCAGGACCGCCGGTGCCGCGACCTCCTTCGGGAGCCCGACGGCGATCAGACCGACCGTCAGGGTCGCCTCGACCGCGCCCACACCGCCCGGTGTCGGGGCCGCCGATCCCAGGGCGTTGCCCGCGAGGAAGACGACGGCGACGCTGGCGAGGCTGATCGACGTGGACTCGTCGCCGAACGCGCGGATCGAGGCGTCCAGGCACATCACGAAGCAGGCGGTCAGCAGCAGCATGCCGCCGATGCCGGTGACCAGCTTCTGCGGCCGTTGCAGCACGTCCAGCATGCGGGGCACGACACCCGCGAACAGCGACCGCACGCGCGTGGAGACGAACTTGCGCAGGAACGGCACCGACGTCACCACGAGGACGAGTACCGCCACCGTCAGCAGACCGGCGATGACCGTCCGGGAGGGCGACAGCGACGGCGTCTTCTCGGTACCGGTCAGATAGCCGAAGGCCAGCAGCATCAGGATGTGACAGCCGAGCCCGAACAGCTGCGACGCGCCGACACTCGCCACCGCGAGCCCAGGCCGCACGCCCGCGCGCTGGAGGAAGCGTGTGTTCAGGGCGACTCCGCCCACCGCCGCCGGGGCGACGATCTTCACGAACGATCCGGCGACCTGCGCAGCCACGGTCCGCACGAACGGCACCCGCTCGGGCACGAATCCCAGCAGCGCCATCGCCGCCGCCACGTAGCTGCACATCGAGAACAGCACGGCCGCGGCGACCCAGCCCCACTCGGCGTTCGCGATGAGCGGCCCGAACTCGATGTGTGTGAGCTGCGTCAGCAGGAAGTACGCGCCGATCGCGCCGGCCATGAAACTGATCAGCGTGCGCGGCCGCACCCGCTCCAGCCGGGCCGGCTCGACGGGTGCCTGCGGCCTGATCCGCAGCACCGCGTGCCGGATCTGCGTGAGCAGGTCCTCCTCGCGCGCTTCCTCCACGGCCTCGTCGATCGCCCGCTTCTCGGCCCGCTGCTCCGCCCGCACGGCCTTCTTGTCGGGCTTCACCAGGACGGGCGCGGCGGCGTCCGCTTCCCCCTCCGGACGGGCCTGCTTGGCCTGCCGGGACGCCTCCAGGACCGCGTCGCGCTCGCGCTGGGCCCGCTCCCGTGCCAGTCTGCGCAGCGTCGCGCGCGTGGAGCGGCTGAGGGCGATGGGCTGGAGCATCGGCAGGCAGTCCGCCACCGCGTCCGGACCGAGCACGCCCACCGCCGAGGCGACCGCGCGCTCGGCGCCCACCCGGAGGCCGAGCGTCACCAGCAGCTGCGAGGTGTCCATGCGCAGCAGCAGATCACCGGCCGCGATCTCGCCGACGCGCAGGTCGGTGAGGATCACCGTGCCGGAACGATCCACCAGAATCGCGTCTCCCACCAGCCTGCGGTGCGCGATGCGCCGCGACTGCAGGGCCTTCACCTGGTGCCAGGTGTCGCGCAGCAGGTCGTCGGTGATCTCCTCGTCCGACAGCGAGTCGAGGGTGCGTCCGCCGCTGTGCTCGTAGACGAGCATCACCGCGTCGGGGCCGAGCTCGGAGGTGGCGATCAGCTTGGGCGCGTTGGCGCCTGCCGCGATCGCCGCATACGCCAGCAGGGCCTCCTGCTCCAGGGCCTGCCGCAGCGACTGGAGGCTGCTGCGGGTGGCGAAGCCGCGCAGGGTGAGGTTGCGCCAGGCACGGTAGAAGAAGCCCTGGGCCTGCTGCTCCCGGTCCACCACCGTCACGTCAAGGGGCGGGCCGTCCTCCAGGGTAACGAAGTAGCGCCGGCCTCGGTCCCCGGTGTCCGGGTTATCCGAAGTGTCCTCGCGCGAGGCGCTGACGGGGCGGAAGCCGACGGTCCGCAGGCCGGCCATCAGCGTCTGCCCTGTGGGCCGGACGTTCGGGGAGCCGACCGCGTACAGCGTGCCGTAGGCCACCGTCCAGCCGATCAGCACGGTCAGGATGATCGAGAACGGAGTCGTGTACCCGGTGACGAGCATCGAGAAGGCGTCGAGGAGCAGCACGACCCACAGCACCGCGCGCCAGCGCGGTCTGCGCGACATGCCGACGGCCGTCATGTAGGCGATGACCGGGGCCAGATAGCCGTGCACGGGATCGGTCAGCGCGTGGATGTCACCGGGGGAGGGCTGGGTGAGCGCCTCCTGGATCGAGTCGGGGGCTGCCCGGGCGACCCACAGGTCGGTGGCGAGGGTCACACCGTGCGCGAGGACCGCCGCCAGCACGCCGTCGGCGATGCGCAGTCCGTCCCGTTTGATCAGCCGCTCGATGGCGAAGGCGACCGGCACCAGCAGGATCGCGATGCTGGAAGCCAGCCCCGCGATCTTGATGAGCAGATCGGGCGCCTGACCGGTGCCCTTGTTGATGTCCTGTTCGAGGCCGGAGGTGGTGCCGTGCGCGAACGCGGCGATCCCGATCAGGATCACGACGGCGAGTACGCCCACCAGCAGGCGCATCAGGTCGGAAGGGCGGTGCACGCGCGCGGGGAGCAGCGGTTCGTCGCCCTCCACCTCGTCGATGTGCGCGAAGTCGGGCTCCTCGGCGGCCGCACGGTTCTTCTTCGCGGCTCCCTTCGGACCGTCGTCCCGAGTGCCCGGGCGCGACGAAGCGTCAGAGGTGCCTTCCGTGTCCTCGGGGTGCGCACCCTGCTGCTTCATCGTCTCTTCTTGGTCTCGTATCACCGGTCACCGCCCGCACGATGGTGGCATGCCGCACCGGCACACGGGGCAATCAGGGTGCACATGCGGGGGCGGACAGTCTGCCCGACGCACTCCTGCCGAGCGAGCAGAACGCTCCGGAGCACGCCCGGCCCGTTGTCGGTGCCGTGGGGCAGGATGGGGCGGATGAGTGAGCAGAGCCCTGAGGGGGGCCGGTACGAGGACGAGCCCGCGCACGCGCTGCCCGAGTACGCCGAGCGGGTCCTCGACGTCGCCGAACTGATCCCGCCGGGCCATGTCATGACCTACGGGGATGTCGCCGAATGGCTGGAGCAGGGCGGTCCGCGGCAGGTCGGCCGGGTGATGGCGCTCTACGGGGGAGCCGCCCCGTGGTGGCGGGTCGTCCGCGCGGACGGCGTCCTGCTGCCGGGGCACGAGCAACGGGCGCTCGGGCACTACCGGGCGGAGGGCACACCCCTGAAGGAGGCGAGCCGTGCCGCCGAGGGCCACCTGCCGCGCATCGACATGAGACGGGCGCGGTGGGACGGCGGTGATCGCGCGGAGGGTCACACCTGACAGCTTCCGCCATCCGACGGCCTCCTGTGTGACCCGTGATCCGTACGGGGGAATCGGGGCACCCCGACGGCATGACGTACGTTCGTGAGTGGAGGGGCACGAGAGCCGCGAGTGCCGTGAGTGGCCGGCGGGAAGAAGGGGAAGCCCTGCTTCCGCCTCGCTCGTCGGCGTAGCGTCGGCTGCGCGTGCCCCCGTCACCCCGCGGTCACCGCCCGCCACGCGCGGTGGCCCGCCCACCAGCACTTCCACCAGAACCGGCGAACCACGTGAGCTCCTCTTCCTCCACCAGCGGCCTGCCGCACCCCCGGGCGCGGCGGGGGAACCGTGGCGCTTACCGCCTGGTTCGTACCCCTCCTGCCCGCGTGGACCCCCCTCATCTGGACGCCTCGCAGCGCTCCGTGGTTGACCACACGGCGGGACCGCTCCTCGTCCTCGCAGGTCCGGGCACCGGCAAGACCACCACCCTCGTCGAGTCCGTGGCCGAGCGAGTGGCCCGGGGCGGGGACCCCGAGCGCATCCTGGTACTCACCTTCAGCCGCCGGGCCGCGGTCGAGCTGCGCGACCGCATGGCCCGGCGGACCGGGGCCGCCCGCGCTCCCCGGACGACCACCTTCCACTCGTTCTGCTACGCCCTGGTCCGCGCCCACCAGGACAGCGCCCTGTTCGTGGAGCCGCTGCGGCTGCTCTCCGGCCCCGAGCAGGACGTCTCGGTGCGCGAACTACTCGCGGGCCAGCTGGATCTGGAACGGCTCGGGCTCGCACACGTGCGCTGGCCCGACGAACTGCGCGCCTGCCTGACCACCCGCGGTTTCGCCGACGAGGTCCGCGCTGTCCTCGCCCGCAGCCGTGAACTGGGCCTCGGCCCCGACGCTCTGGACGCCTTCGCCCGCCGCACGGGACGGCCCGACTGGCGCGCCGCGGCCGCCTTCCTCGCCGAGTACCTCGACGTCCTCGACCTCCAGGGCGTGATCGACTACGCGGAACTCGTCCACCGCGCGGTGCTCCTCGCACGCCGCCCCGAGGTCGCGGCGTGGCTCGCCGCCCGGTACGACGCCGTCTACGTCGACGAGTACCAGGACACCGATCCCGCTCAGGTACGACTGCTGCACACCCTGGCCGGCGGCGGCCGCACGCTCGTGGCCTTCGGCGATCCCGACCAGTCGATCTACGCCTTCCGCGGCGCCGACGTGAACGGCATCCTGGACTTCCCGCACGCCTTCCCCCGCGCGGACGGCCGCCCGGCTCCCGTCACCGTGCTGCGCACGTCCCGCCGCTCCGGCGCCGGTCTGCTGGCCGCCACCCGGCTGCTCACCCAGCGCATGCCGCTGACCCGGCTGCCCGCCGAGAAGGTGCGCGCCCACCGCGAACTCGCCCCCGTACGGGACGGCGGCCGCGTCGAGGCGTACACGTACCCCACGTCCGGGACGGAGCTGGACAACATCGCCGACATCCTCCGCAGGGCCCACCTGGAGGACGGCGTCCCGTGGAGGGACATGGCCGTCCTGGTCCGCGCCGGCTCCCGCACCATCCCCACGGTCCGCCGCGCCCTCACAGCGGCGGGCGTCCCCGTCGACGGCGACGGTGACGACGTGCCGCTGCGGCACGAACCGGCGGTGGCACCGCTGTTGACGGCGTTGCGGGCGGTGGCCCTTGCGGAGGCCGCCGGGCCTGCCGACAGGAACACGGCGGCCGAGGGCGCTCCCGACGCGGGGCCGGCCGCCTCCTGGCTCGACACCGAGACCGCCCTCACTCTCCTCACCTCACCCCTCGCGAGCATGGACGCGGCCGACCTGCGTCGCCTCGGCCGGGCCCTGCGCGACGAGGAGCGGGCCGCCGGCACCCCGCTGCCGCCGCCCTCCGACGTGCTGCTCGCGCAGGCACTCGCCGAGCCGGAGCGGCTGGCCGTGCACGACCCCGCGTACGCGCGCGGCGCCCAGCGCCTCGGCGCACTGCTGCGCAAGGCCCGCGAGCGCCTGGCCGGCGGCGGTACGGCCGAGGAGGCGCTGTGGGACCTCTGGGAGGGCACGCCCTGGCCCACACGACTGGAGCGGGCCGCCCGTCGGGGCGGCGCCGCCGGGCGCAACGCGGACCGCGACCTGGACGCCGTCTGCGCCCTTTTCGCCACCGCGGCCCGCGCAGAGGAACGCACCGGCGGCCGGGGCACCCTGAACTTCCTGGAGGAGATCGAGGCCGAGGACATCGCCGCCGACACCCTCGCGCGGCGCACCGTACGCCCCGACGCCGTCCGCCTGATGACAGCCCACCGCTCCAAAGGCCTTCAGTGGCGCCTCGTGGTCGTGGCGGGTGTCCAGGAGGGGCTCTGGCCGGACCTGCGCCGCCGTGGCTCCCTCCTGGAGGCCGACCGCATCGGCCGCGACGGGCTCGCCGAACCCCTCACCCCCGGCGCGCTGCTCGCCGAGGAGCGCCGCCTGTTCTACGTGGCCGCCACGCGCGCGAGCGAGCGTCTCGTCGTCACCGCGGTCAAGGCCCCCGCGGACGACGGCGACCAGCCCTCCCGCTTCCTGACCGAACTCGGCGTCGAACCCAAGGACGTCACCGGACGCCCCCGCCGCCCGCTGTCCGTAGCCGCCCTCGTCGCGGAACTGCGGGCCACCACGGTCGACCCGCGCGTCTCTGACGCCCTCCGGGAGGCCGCCGCCCGCCGCCTGGCCCGGCTCGCAGCCCTGGCCGACGAGGACGGCCGCCCCCTGGTGCCGTCCGCGCACCCCTACCGCTGGTGGGGCATGTTCGAGCCCACCGACTCCAAGGTGCCGCTGCGCGACCGCGACCAGCCCCTCGTGCTCTCCGGCAGCGCCCTCGACCAGCTCGCCAACACCTGCGCCCTCCAGTGGTTCCTGGGCCGCGAGGTGAAGGCCGACGCACCCGCCACGGCCGCCCAGGGCTTCGGCAACGTCGTGCACGTCCTGGCTGACGAAGTCGCCTCCGGGCACACTCCGGCCGACCTCGGTGTCCTCATGGAACGCCTCGACTCCGTGTGGAACGCGCTGGCCTTCGACGCGCCCTGGAAGTCGGCCCAGGAGAAGGACAACGCGCGCGTGGCCCTCGAACGGTTCCTCCAGTGGCACGTCATGAACCGCACCGGGCGCACCCCGGTGGCCAGCGAGCACGACTTCGACGTCACCCTCGAAGCAGGCGATTACCAGGTGCGCATCCGCGGCCAGATGGACCGGGTCGAGGCCGACGGCGACGGCCGCGCCTACGTGGTCGACTTCAAGACCGGCAAGCAGGCGCCCGGTTCCAAGGAAGTGGAACGCCACCCGCAGCTGGCCGTCTACCAGCTGGCCGTCCGCGAGGGGGCCGTCGACCAGGCCTTCGACGGCGTGCGCCCCGAGCCGGGCGGCGCCGAACTCGTCCACCTCCGGCAGGGAGCGGCCAAACGCGACGGCGGGGAGACCCTGCCCAAGGTGCAGGCCCAGGAGCCGCTGGAGGGGGAGTGGGTCGGCGACCTGCTCGCCACGGCCGCCGGCAAGGTCCTCGACGAACGGTTCACACCGACCGCAGGGCAGCACTGCACGCACTGCGCGTTCCGGGCCTCGTGCAGCGCCCGGCAGGAGGGGCGTCACGTCGTGGAGTGAGCTATCGCACCACATGTGCTGACCTGCGCTTCCTCCTCCCCGGAGACCCGTTCGGTCACCACTGTCAGTGGCCGCCGCTAGCCTTTCGATGTGCCCGCCCGTATCACCGATCCCGACCAGCTCAAGGAGCTCCTCGGCATCCCCTTCACCCCGGAGCAGACGGCCTGCATCACCGCGCCGCCCGCCCCGCAGGTGATCGTGGCCGGAGCCGGCTCGGGCAAGACGACGGTGATGGCGGCCCGCGTGGTGTGGCTGGTCGGCACCGGCCAGGTCGCCCCCGAGCAGGTGCTCGGCCTCACCTTCACCAACAAGGCCGCGGCCGAACTCGCCGAGCGCGTCCGCAAGGCGCTCGTCAGGGCCGGCGTCACCGACCCGGACGCCATCGACCCGGACAACCCGCCGGGCGAGCCGGTCATCTCCACGTACCACGCCTTCGCGGGCCGCCTCCTGACCGATCACGGCCTGCGCCTCGGTCTGGAGCCCACCTCCCGGCTGCTCGCCGACGCCACCCGCTTCCAGCTCGCCGCACGCGTCCTGCGCGAGGCACCGGGGCCCTACCCGGCCCTGACCCGTTCCTTCCCGGACCTCGTCGGCGACCTCCTCGCCCTCGACGCCGAACTAGCCGAGCACCTCGTACGCCCGGAAGCACTGCGCGCGTACGACGCCGAACTGCTGCTGACCCTGCGGGGCGCCAAGCTCAGCAACGCCGACCTGCGCAAGGTCCCCGACGCGGCCGCCGCCCGGCGTGAACTCGCCGAGCTGGTCACCCGCTACCGGGCTGCCAAGCGCGAGCGGGACCTGCTCGACTTCGGCGACCAGATCGCCCTGTCGGCCCGCCTCGCCGGCATCCCCGAGGTGGGCCGCGTCCTGCGCGACGAGTTCCGGGTGGTCCTGCTCGACGAGTACCAGGACACCTCGGTCGCCCAACGCGTCCTCCTGGCGGGCCTGTTCGGCGAGGGCACCGGCCACCCCGTCACCGCCGTCGGCGACCCCTGCCAGGCGATCTACGGCTGGCGCGGCGCCTCCGTCGCCAACCTCGACGACTTCCCCGACCACTTCGCCCACGCCGACGGCAGCCCCGCGACCCGTCAGTCCCTCAGCGAGAACCGCCGCAGCGGCGGGCGCCTCCTCGACCTCGCCAACGGCCTCGCGGAGCCGCTGCGCGCCCTGCACGCGGGCGTGGAAGCACTCCGCCCGGCCCCCGGTGCCGAACGCGACGGCCTGGTCCGCTGCGCCCTGCTGAGCACCCACGCCGAGGAGATCGACTGGGCCGCCGACTCCGTCGCCCACCTCGTCCGGACCGGCACGGCACCGGGCGAGATCGCCGTCCTGTGCCGTACCGCGACCGACTTCGCCGAGATCCAGGGTGCCCTGGTCGCCCGGGACATCCCCGTCGAGGTCGTCGGCCTGTCCGGGCTGCTGCACCTCCCCGAGATCGCCGACCTCGTCGCCGTCTGCGAGGTCCTCCAGGACCCCGGCGCCAACGCCTCCCTGGTGCGCCTGCTCACCGGCCCGCGCTGGCGCATCGGACCGCGCGACCTCGCCCTCCTGGGTCGGCGCGCCCGACTTCTCGTCACCCACGCGCGCGTGGCGGACGACGACGACCGGGACCGCCGTCTCGCCGAGGCCGTCGAGGGGGTCGACCCGTCCGAGGTGATCTCCCTCGCGGACGCCCTCGACACGTTCCTGGAGACACCGCTGGACGGCCGCGGTGACGACGACGGACTGCCGTTCTCGCCCGACGCGCGCGTGCGCTTCGCCCGGCTCGCCACCGAACTGCGCGAGCTGCGCCGCTCCCTGGCCGACCCGCTGATGGACGTCCTGCACCGCGTCCTCGCCGTCACCGGTCTGGAGGTCGAGCTGTCGGCGTCCCCGCATGCCCTGGCAGCGCGCCGCCGCGAGACGCTGTCCAACTTCCTGGACGTCGCCGCCTCCTTCGCCGCCGGCGACAACGAGGCGAGCCTGCTCGCCTTCCTCGGCTTCCTGCGCACCGCCGCCCAGTACGAGAAGGGGCTCGACAACGCCCTTCCGGGCGGCGAGAACACCGTCAAGGTGCTCACCGCCCACAAGTCCAAGGGCCTGGAATGGGACGTGGTGGTCGTCCCCGGCCTGGTCACCGGCACCTTCCCCAGCAGCCAGGGCCGCGAGAAGTGGACCTCCCAGGGCAAGGTCCTGCCGCACGTGCTGCGCGGCGACGCCGACACCCTGCCCGACGTGACGTCCTGGGACGCCAAGGGCCTCAAGGCCTTCCACGAGGCCATGAAGGACCACCAGCACACCGAGGAACTCCGCCTCGGCTACGTCACCTTCACCCGCCCCCGCTCCCTCCTCCTGGGCTCCGGCCACTGGTGGGGGCCCACCCAGAAGAAGCGCCGCGGGCCGTCCGCGTTCCTCCAGGCCCTCTACGAGCACTGCGAGGCCGGGTACGGCGAGATCGAGGCCTGGGCGGACGAACCCGCCGACGACGAGGAGAACCCGGCCCTGCACCGGGCGACGGCCGACCAGGTGTGGCCCCTGCCCCTGGACGCGGCAGCCCTGGCACGCCGCCGAGCGGCCGCCGAGACCGTCCTGGCCCACCTGGAGAATCTCGCGCCCCCCGAGGACGGGCACCCCGCGGCCACGCACGACCTGGACGCCCTCGACGACCCGGAGTGGCCTCCGCCGCCCGAGGAGGACGAACCCCCGTACGAAGAACCGGACCCGTTCGACGAGGCACCCCTCGACGACGCACCGTTCGACGACGCCGCATTCGGCGAGGAGCCTCTCGAAGAGATCTCCGGTGAAGACCCGGCGGGCGGGGACGCCACGCCCGTGATCCACCCCACCGTCCCCCATCAGGCGACCCCGCCGGAGCCCCCGGCCGCCCGCCCTGTCCCCGGGACCCCCGGGCAGTCCGGCCCCCGGGGCCGGGCGCATCCGCACCTCACCCCGGAGGAGGCCCGCACCGTCGCCTCCTGGGACCGTGACCTCGACGCCCTCACCGGCGAGCTCGTGCGCGCCCGCGACAGCGTCACCGAGGTGCCCCTGCCGGCGTCCCTCACGGCCTCCCAGCTGCTGCATCTGGCTGCCGACCCCGACGGCCTCGCCCAGGAGCTGGCCCGCCCCATGCCGCGCCCACCCCAGCGCGCCGCGCGCCGCGGTACCCGCTTCCACGCCTGGGTCGAGGCCCGCTTCGAGGAGCTCACGCTGCCCATGCTGGAGCCGGAGGAACTGCCCGGCAGCGATGCCGAGATCGCCGACGAGCAGGACCTGGAGGGGCTCAAGGAGGCCTTCGAACGCACTGAGTACGCACGCCGAACGCCCCACCGGGTGGAGGCCCCCGTCCAGCTCGCGATCGGCGGCCGGATCGTCCGGGGCCGCATCGACGCCGTCTACAAGGAAGGCGACGGGCAGGACGCGACGTACGAGATCGTCGACTGGAAGACCAGCCGCTCCCGCACCGCCGACCCGCTCCAGCTCGCCGTCTACCGGCTGGCCTGGGCCGAGCAGCAGGGCGTGCCCCCGGAGTCGGTCACGGCCGCGTTCCTGTATGTGCGCAGCGGCGAGGTCGTACGCCCGCGCGACCTGCCCGGCCGGGCCGCCCTGGAGCGGCTGCTCCTGGGCGAGCCGTCGGGAGGGGAGGTCGGTGAGGAACCGCACTCCGAGGACGTCCGTGCGGGCCGATAGGCTCGTGACCATGAGCCAGACCCCGGACAGCGTCGTCCGTACGTACATCCAGCAGCACCGCGCCGCCTTCCTCGACGACCTCGCCGAGTGGCTGCGCATCCCGTCGGTGTCCGCCCAGCCGGACCACGCGCCCGACGTACGACGCAGCGCCGACTGGCTCGCCGCCAAGCTCAAGGAGACCGGCTTCCCGGCGGTCGAGGTCTGGCAGACCCCCGGCGCGCCCGCCGTCTTCGCCGAGTGGCCCTGTGAGGACCCGCAGGCGCCGACCGTGCTGGTCTACGGTCACCACGACGTGCAGCCCGCCGCCCGGGAGGACGGCTGGGACAGCGAGCCCTTCGAGCCGGTCGTGCGCGGGAACCGCCTTTACGCGCGCGGGGCGGCCGACGACAAGGGCCAGGTGTTCTTCCACACCCTGGGCGTGCGCGCCCATCTCGCCGCCACCGGCCGCAGCACCCCGGCCGTGCACCTCAAGCTGATCGTCGAGGGCGAGGAGGAGTCCGGCTCGCCGCACTTCCGGGCTCTGGTCGAGCAGCACGCCGAGCGGCTCGCCGCCGACGCCGTGATCGTCTCCGACACCGGCATGTGGTCCGAGGACACCCCCACGGTGTGCACCGGCATGCGCGGCCTCGCCGAGTGCGAGATACGCCTGCACGGCCCCGACCAGGACATCCACTCCGGTTCCTTCGGCGGCGCCGTGCCCAACCCGGCCACGGCCGCGGCCCGCCTCGTCGCCGCCCTGCACGACGAGCACGCGCGCGTGGCGATCCCGGGCTTCTATGACGGCGTGGTCGAGCTCACCGACCGCGAGCGTGAACTCCTCGCCGAGCTGCCCTTCGACGAGCAGCAGTGGCTGCGCACGGCCAGGTCGTACGCCACCGAGGGGGAGGCCGGGTACACCACCCTGGAGCGGATCTGGGCCCGCCCCACCGCGGAGGTCAACGGCATCGGCGGTGGCTACCAGGGCCCCGGCAGCAAGACGATCGTCCCCTCCTCCGCCCTGGTGAAGCTGTCCTTCCGGCTGGTGGCGGGCCAGGACCCCGGGCAGGTGGAGAAGGCCGTCCGCGCCTGGGCCGAGCAGCAGGTGCCGCCGGGGATCCGCTGCGACATCACGTTCAGCGGCGCCACGCGCCCGTGCCTGACGCCGCTGGACCACCCGGCCCTCAGGTCGGTCACCCGCGCCATGGGGCGGGCCTTCGGCAAGCCGGTCCGCTTCACCCGCGAGGGCGGCTCCGGACCGGCGGCGGACCTCCAGGACGTCCTCGGCGCCCCGGTGCTGTTCCTGGGCATCTCCGTCCCCTCGGACGGCTGGCACGCCCCGAACGAGAAAGTCGAACTCGACCTGCTCCTCAAAGGCGTCGAGACCGCCGCGTACCTGTGGGGTGACCTCGCCGAGAACTGGCGCCATGCGCCCTGAGCGTCCTGTTCCATCCGGACCGGGCAATGCGCGCGGGGCACACTGGAAGCGCCGCCCCGCACCGCCCGAGCCCGCCGGACCCGGTCGCCTCCCGCCGTACGTCCCGCTGAACCGCCCGCCGAACCCGACCGTTCCACCGGGGAGTTGGAAGCACCCGTGACCACCTGGACCGACCACAACGCCGACCGTCCCATCTCGCTCACCGCCCCGAGCGGCATCGACCGGGCCGCCCACCACCGGCTCGACGAGGCCTGGCTCGCGGCGGCGTGGAGCCACCCCACGACGCGCTGCTTCGTGGTCTCCGGCGGGCAGGTCCTCATCGACGAGACGGCGGACGGGCGCACCGAACTCGTCATGACCCCCTCCTTCGAGGCCCCCCTGACGGAAGCGCACCGCTACTTCCTCGGCATCGACGAGGACGGCGTCAGCTACTTCGCCCTGCAGAAGGACTCCCTGCCCGGGCGCATGGACCAGTCGGCGCGCCCGGCGGGCCTGCGCGAGGCGGGCGCCCTGCTGTCGGCCCGCGACGTGGGCCTGATGGTGCACGCGGTGGGCCTGGAGAACTGGCAGCGCACGCACCGTTTCTGCTCGCGCTGCGGCGAACGCACCGTCATCGCCGCCGCCGGCCACATCCGCCGCTGCCAGGCCTGCGGCGCGGAGCACTATCCGCGCACGGACCCCGCGGTGATCATGGCCGTGACCGACGAGGACGACCGCGTCCTGCTCGGCCGCCAGGTCCACTGGCCCGAGGGCCGCTTCTCGACACTGGCCGGATTCGTCGAGCCCGGCGAGTCCATCGAACAGTCGGTGCGCCGGGAGGTTCTGGAGGAGGTCGGCATCAGCGTCGGCCAGGTCGAGTACGTCGCCAGCCAGCCCTGGCCCTTCCCGTCCAGCCTCATGCTGGGCTTCATGGCCCGCGCCACCTCGACCGAGATCGAAGTCGACGGCGACGAGATCCACGAGGCCCGCTGGTTCTCCCGTGACGAGCTGCGCGCCGCCTTCGAATCCGGCGAGGTGCTCCCGCCCTACGGCATCTCCATCGCCGCCCGCCTGATCGAGCTCTGGTACGGCAAGCCGCTCCCCACGCGGAGCGTCGTCTGACCTTCTCGGCGCGGCCGGCGCCGGCAAGAGAGAAGGCGCCTCCTGAGTTTCCTCAGGAGCCGCCTTCCTCGCACCAGCACACGGCGACTAGGCGCCGATCTTCTGCTTCACCTGCGCCAGCGACGGGTTCGTGAGCGTCGAGCCGTCCGGGAAGAGGACGGTGGGCACCGTCTGGTTTCCGCCATTCGCCTTCTCCACGAACGCGGCGGACTCCGGGTCCTGCTCGATGTTGATCTCGGTGTACGCGATGCCCTCGCGGTCCATCTGGCTCTTCAGCCGGCGGCAGTAGCCGCACCACGTGGTGCTGTACATCGTCACAGTGCCCAGCATGTCTCTCGTGCTCCTTCGGTGGCTCGGGGCGGGTGGTCGCAGTGGAGGAACGTATGTGAAAGGTCCACCATTCCCGGCGGCCGGGCCAGACCCGACGTGACGCCTGCCGCATGGGCCCGACGTGACGCGTGCCGCATTAGTACGACTACTGGTGCCTGCCTGTGGACAACCGGCGCAGCCGTCTCGCGCGACCTGGCAGCATGGCTGTGTGACAGCAGCAACGCACTCCACCCTGTTCCCGCAGGTACCGGACTCCGCCGACGCGGTGCTCGAAGGGCTCGACCCCGAGCAGCGCGAAGTGGCCACCGCCCTGCACGGTCCGGTGTGCGTCCTGGCGGGCGCGGGCACGGGCAAGACCCGGGCGATCACCCACCGCATCGCCTACGGAGTGCGTGCAGGCATCCTGCATCCCTCCAGCGTCCTCGCCGTCACCTTCACCAACCGCGCGGCCGGGGAGATGCGTGGCCGGCTGCGCCAGCTCGGCGCCGCAGGCGTCCAGGCGCGTACGTTCCACTCGGCCGCCCTGCGGCAGCTCCAGTACTTCTGGCCGAAAGCGATCGGTGGCGCCATGCCCCGGCTCGTCGACCGCAAGATCCAGCTCGTCGCCGACGCGGCGGCCGCCTGCCGCATCCGGCTCGACCGGGGAGAGCTGCGGGACGTCACCGCCGAGATCGAATGGTCCAAGGTCACCCAGACCGTCCCCGCCGACTACGCACCCGCCGCCGCCAAGGCCGGCCGTGAGTCCCCCCGCGACCCCGCCGAGATCGCCCAGCTCTACGCCGCGTACGAGGACGTCAAGCGCGACCGGTCCGTCATCGACTTCGAGGACGTGCTGCTGCTGACCGTGGCGGTTCTCCAGGACCGCCACGACATCGCCGAACAGATCCGCGCCCAGTACCAGCACTTCGTGGTCGACGAGTACCAGGACGTCAGCCCTCTCCAGCAGCGCCTGCTCGAACTGTGGCTGGGCGAGCGGGACAGCCTGTGCGTGGTCGGGGACGCCAGCCAGACGATCTACTCGTTCACGGGGGCCACCCCGGACCATCTGCTCGACTTCCGCACCCGCCACCCCGGTGCGACCGTCGTCAAGCTGGTCCGCGACTACCGTTCCACCCCCCAGGTCGTCCACCTCGCCAACGGTCTGCTCGCCCAGGCCCGGGGCCGGGCCGCCGACCACCGCCTGGAGCTCGTCTCCCAGCGCCCCGCCGGGCCCGAGCCGGTCTACGCCGAGTACACCGACGAACCCGCCGAGGCGGAGGGCGCGGCCCGCCGGATCCGCGAACTCGTCGACTCGGGAGTCCCGGCCTCCGAGATCGCCGTCCTCTTCCGCACGAACGCACAGTCCGAGACCTACGAGCAGGCCCTCGCGGACGCCGCAGTGCCCTACCAGTTGCGCGGCGCCGAGCGGTTCTTCGACCGTCCGGAGGTGCGCAAGGCGGGCATCGCCCTGCGCGGCGCGGCCCGCTTCGGCGGCAACGACTCCCTCCTGGACGATGTCGTCGACCTTCCCTCCCAGGTGCGCGCCGTGCTGTCCGGAGAGGGCTGGACCACGCAGCCACCGGCCGGTTCCGGCGCGGTGAGAGAGCGCTGGGAGTCCCTGGCCGCCCTGGTGAACCTCGCCCAGGACTTCGCCGCCGCCAGACCCGCCGCCACCCTGGCGGACCTCGTCGCCGAACTCGACGAACGGGCGAACGCCCAGCACGCCCCCACCGTCCAAGGCGTCACCCTCGCCTCCCTGCACTCGGCCAAGGGCCTGGAGTGGGACGTCGTCTTCCTGGTCGGCGTCGCCGAGGGCATGATGCCGATCACCTACGCCAAGACCGACGAGCAGATCGAGGAGGAGCGCCGCCTCCTCTATGTCGGTGTCACCCGCGCGCGAGAACACCTCCATGTCTCCTGGGCGCTCTCCCGCTCACCCGGAGGTCGCCCGAGCCGCCGCCCCAGCCGTTTCCTCGACGGGCTGCGCCCCGGCTCGACGGCCACCGCGGGCCGTACCGCCGCCGGAGGTGCGGGCGGAATCGAGCGCGGAATCCCTGGAACCAGGGGGTCCACCCCGAAACGGGCGCAGCGAGTCCCCGCCCGCTGCCGGGTCTGCGGCCGCACGCTGACCGACCCGGGCGAAATGAAGCTGATGCGGTGCGACGACTGCCCCTCCGACATGAACGAGGGCCTGTACGAGCGGCTGCGTGAGTGGCGCGCCGACCAGGCACGCAGCAGTGGCCAGCCCGCCTTCTGCGTGTTCACGGACAGGACACTGATGGCGATCGCCGAGTCCGCCCCCGACGACGAGCGCGAGCTCGCCCGCATCCCGGGTGTCGGGATGCGCAAGCTCACCCGCTACGGCGCCGACGTACTGGCCATCTGCACAGGCCAGTCCCTGGTGGAGAGCGCAGATCAGGACTGACACGAACTCGTCGAAAAAATAGTTTGCGCATGCCCCAGCAATCCCCATAGGTTCTTAGGCACGAGAGCAGCGGCCTTCTCGAAGGCCCTGATCCCGTGATGTACTTCCATACCCGTCGGACTGGTTCACCCAGTCCCCCGATACGCCGAGAGGAGGCGAGTCCAGTGATCAGCATCTACACCAGCTCCGTCAGCGCCGTGAAAATGACCGATCGCTCGGCCGTCTCCACGTGCATGCTCGGCGTTTCGAACCTGGGCACCGGTCTGTCCGGCATTCGTGCCGTCCGTCCGGCGTCCTCCTTCGTCGCCCTCGCGGGCCTTCCCGTCCGCGAGCGCAATGAGCGACCGACCAAGGCACTGGAAGCGGCAGTAGTGGCACAGGCGCATGCCTATGCACTTACGGCGACCGGTGCCGGATTCCGGAAGCAGACGACGCAGCACCACCAGATGTGGGCCTTCCGTGGGCCAGAACCCTGGAGTGATCCAGCCTGATCGCCGATCAGGCCGGCGCCTTCAGGGCCGCGGAACCCCATCCGGGATCCGCGGCCCTTCTGTTTGTCCCTGAACAGGGATGACGGACCGAAGGAGCCTCGGGACAAGAAAAGAACCCGGTACCACCCCACCCGGCCAACAGGCCGGAACGACCAGACGAGGAAGACGAACCGTGCAACTCGAAGCGCACGCCCCGTCCGTACCGCCTTCCGACACGATCCCCAAGCCCGGCTCCACGGAGGACCCCGCCTTGACCCCGCTCACCGCGCTCACCGCGCTCGACGACGCCATCGAGAACCTCGGCGTACCCGTCCCGTGCCGTTCCTACGACCCGGAGGTCTTCTTCGCCGAGTCGCCCGCGGACGTCGAGTACGCCAAGTCCCTCTGCCGCACCTGCCCGCTGGTCGAGGCCTGCCTCGCCGGTGCCAAGGAGCGGCGTGAGCCCTGGGGCGTCTGGGGTGGCGAGCTGTTCGTCCAGGGTGTCGTCGTCGCCCGGAAGCGGCCGCGTGGCCGCCCGCGCAAGAACCCGGTCACAGCATGAACATCGCAGGAACGATCGACCGCCCCCTCACGCACGACCCCCAGAAGCAGGCCCCGATGAAGCCGTCCACTTACGAGCCCGCAGGCTCTGCGACCCAAGACTTCACCATCAGCGGCGCGAAGGACTCGCGTCAGAACAGGACCCGAGAGATGCAACTCATTCCAGAAGCCATGGCTCGTGCGCATATGCGCGAGCGCCTGCAAGAGGCGGAGCGCGATCGCCAGGCTGCGCGCCTGGTGGCCGCCCGCCGGATGCAGCGCAAGGCGGAGCGCGCGTCGATGCGTGCCCGTCGGGCGCTCGCCATGGCGGTCATGCAGTAACCCGAGCACCCAGCGGGGGCCTCCCGGTCGGGAGGCCGCACTGCCACCGCCGTAGAGCTCTCACCGCGGGGGGGGGGGCCGGTCCGTACCGAACGGGCCGGCCCCCCGCGGGGCGTTCAGCCCCCAGGAGGGGAGGCGGCCGCCATGAGTGCCGGGTGCTGGGTGCCGGTCGGGCTGGTGCGGGTGCTGGTCCGGTCGATGCGGGGTGTGCCCCCGGGCCGGCGTGTGGGTGCTCCCCCGGGGCCGGGCGTCTGGTGCTGCGTCGTCGCGGGGTGCCGTGGTCACCTGGGGCGATGCGCGGTGCTTACCGGACCACGGGGCGGGGCCCGTCAGGCCCGGGTGGTGCGCCACCGACCTCTGCAGCGTTGGGCCTGCAGAAGCCCCGGGCGCGGAGATATCGTCGCGGGGTGACGAGTCCTCCTGGAGGCGGCGACAACGGATCCGCCGAGGAGCCGCGGCGGTTCGTCTGCGCCCGCTGCGGCACATCGGTCGACGTCCTGAGCGAAGGCCCACCCCTCACCTGGACCTACTCGGTGGAGAGCGGTATCCGCCAGTACTACTGCGAGACCTGTTCCCGAGAGCATCTCAGGTCCATCGAGGGGCGCCTGGACTCGGACTGGTGGTGAACCCCGAGGCCCGGCCTCATGCCTGCGCCACCACCTCTTCGCCGTCCACGGGGTCCTCGGGGACGAACCCCGGCAGCCACTCCTCCAACTCCTGGCGCAACCGCACCGTCGCCCCCAGCTGACACAGCACGCCGATCGTGCTCAGGGTCACCCGGTGGATCAGCAGATAGGACGGGGGCAGGTTGAGCTGCTTGCCGAGCTGGTAGGCGGGTGAGCGGGGGTCGGCGACCCGAGCCGCCTGGCTGCGCATCCAGCCCCGCGTGAAGGTGAACTCCTCGACCTGGGCCGGCTCGATGATCGGCAACAGGTAGTCCATGACGGCGTCCGGGTCCAGCTCTATGGTCTCCTTGACGAACCCTTCCGCGCACAGCAGCTCGTAGACCGCCTCGGCCTCCCCGTCGAGAGTCATCCGCAGGGATTCGCCGATCGTGGCCGGCAGTCCCCCCGGGAGACGGTCGACCGTGCCGAAGTCCAGGACGCCGAGGCGCCAGTCGTCCTCACCGTCCGGGCCGCCGGGCAGAAGCCGGAAGTTACCCGGGTGGGGATCGGCGTGCAGCAGGCCCGTGCGGGCGGGGCCGGAGAACAGGAAGCGGGCCAGGAGCTGACCGGCACGGTCGCGCTGCTCCTGGGTGCCGTCCGAGATGATCTCCGACAGCGGGATGCCGTCCATCCACTCGGTGACCAGGACTTGGTCGGACTGGTGCACCACCTGCGGCACGACCACGTCCGGGTCGTCCGTGAACTCCTCCGCGTGCGCCTGCTGGGCCTGGGCCTCCAGGCCGTAGTCCAGCTCCTCCGAGACGCGGTCCTTCAGCTCCGCGAGCAGCGGCTTGATGTCCATGCCGGGGATCAGCGGACCGAGCAGGCGCGAGAAGCGGCTCAGCTGGTTCAGGTCCGACAGCAGGGCCTCACCGGCACCCGGGTACTGCACCTTGACCGCCACCTCGCGGCCGTCGTGCCACACCCCTCGGTGGACCTGGCCGATCGAGGCCGCCGCGGCCGGCTTGTCCTCGAATTCCAGGAACAGCTCGTGCCAGCCCTCGCCGAGCCGCTCCTCCAGCACCGCGTGCACGGTACGCGTCGGCATGGGCGGCGCCGCCTCCTGGAGCTTGGTCAGCGCGGCCCGGTAGGGGCCGGCCACCTCCTCGGGCAGCGCGGACTCGAAGACCGACAGGGCCTGGCCGAACTTCATCGCCCCGCCCTTGAGCTCGCCGAGCACCTTGAACAGCTGCTCTGCCGTGCGCTGTTGGAGCTCCCGGCCGACGAGCTCGGCGGACTCGCCGACGATCCGCTTGCCGAATCCCCAGGTGGCCCGCCCGGCGATGCCGAGCGGGAGCGCGGCGAGCTTGGCGGTCCGGGTAACCGCCTTCCGGGGAAGATCAGACATGCGCCCTCCAAGTCCCAGCCGGCCGCTCCGCCTCTGCCTCGCGGCACTGCTCCGACGGCCGTTGCACCGCCATTGTCTCGTGCGACTCCCCGTCCTCCGAGAGGTGCTCCCCTTTTCCTCTCTCCGCCGCCGCACACGAGCATGCCGTATGGGCCGGGACCGGCCGCGCTTGCCAGTGGAGAGCCGGGACGGAGACCTCCCATCGGGCGCCGGCGCTGGACGGAACCCGGCCGTCCAGGAAAGCGAGCGCATGGGCGGCGGCCAGCCCGGCCACGGTCGTGGCCAGCGTCAGGTCGCAGGGCCCCACCTGCCGCTGCCTGCCGGAGCGCCACTGGGCGATCAGGCGCGGCCAGGCCTGGTCCCGGTCGGCGCGGTCCTCGTGCAGACAGCCCGCGCAGCCCGTCTCCCCGGGCAGGACGAACGGGCCGACCACCCCGGTGCCCTCCACGACACCGGCGTACAGATGCGGGGTCCCGGAGGCCATCAGCGGCTCGGCGGCGGCCGGGTCGGGCGCGTGCACGGCCACATCGTCCCGGGGGGCGAGGATCACCAGTGAGAATCCCGGGTCGCCGTCCTCCGGGGGCACCTGGGCCGCTGCACGGCGCGGCGGCCGGTCCACAGCCGCCCGGCGCACGGCACGGCGGGCCGACTCGTCCCTGCGCTCGCCGACGGATTCCGGGGGAAGCCCGCCCGGTGCGACGTCCCACGGCTCCACACAACCACCGTCGAGCACATCCACCTCGCCCACGCCGGCCCCGGCCAGGAGCGAGGCCAGCACGGCGCCCACCCGGCCGGCACCCCGCACCTGTACGCGCTGCGAGCGCCGGGCGGCCAGCTGCCCGATCGCGTCGCCGGGCGCGGAGGTGGTCAAGGACAGGGAGGCAAGGTCCGGGCGCAGCCGGTCCAGGACCTCCTTCTTCTTCCGCAGGGCGTCGGCGGCCGGTCCGCCGCCCCGGGAGTCGTCCAGCAGCCCGGCTCGCGAGAGCCCTCGCACCAGCCCGTCGACATGACCGTCGGGCAGGTCCATGCGGCGTCCCTCCTCGCGCAACAGCTCCAGCCCCCGGGTGCCGTTCAGCAGGTCGAGGAAGCTGCCCGTCGCCAGGTCCATCGGACCGAGTGTCATCGCGTGCGCCGGTGTCATCCCGAACTGCACGGTCTTGAGGTCACGCCAGCCGCGCCGGAGCGCGGGTTTCACCATCGGATGCATGACAGGCCCCCGTGTGCCATAGATCGTCCCCGTATGCCGACGGAGCGAGGATGCGGACACCGGCCGTTCATGCCGAGGCCGGTTGTCCGTGTGCCCTGAGCGCAGCCGCGGCCCGACCCGGGCACAGGGTCCGACCCGGGCACAGGGTCCGACCCGGGCACAGGGTCCGACTCGGTGCAGCCCCGACCCGGACGCAGGCGCGGTCCGTGCGCGGACCGGATCCGAGTGCGGGCACGGCCCTTGATCCCGGACCGAATCCGAGTGCGGGCACGGCCCTTGATCCCGGACCGAATCCGAGTGCGGGCACGGCCCCTGGTCCGGGACCGCCGCCGCGTCATCGCTTCGCCGACGAGATCCAGCATGCCCAACCCCACAGACGGCTGCCGAAAGTTGTCCACAGGTGCGAGCATTCGTCGTACAAATCCGGCGGCCGGTGGGAGCGGCGGCACCGAACCGTCCCGGAGCCGGGACTTCCCCGTGTGCAGCGGGTAACGTCGGGGCGTGCCCGCCGACCCACTGCACCGCGCCGGAACCGCACAGCGCAGCACGACGAGCCAGCCGCCGAGCGGCTCGGGGGCGAGCCCGATCGAGGTCCGCAGGAGCACCCGCCGACGCAGAACGGTCTCCGCGTACCGCGAGGGCGATCGCACCGTGGTGCTCATCCCCGCCCGGATGTCCGAGGCGGAGGAGCAGCGCTGGGTGAACGTCATGCTCGACAAGCTGGCCGCCCAGGAGAGCAAGCGGGCCCTCGGCGACGCCGAGCTGGCGGAGCGCGCCCGGCGTCTTTCGGACCAGTATCTCGATGGGCGGGCCCGGCCCGCGTCGGTGCGCTGGGTGACCAACCAGAACACGCGCTGGGGGTCCTGCACCCCCTCCGAGGGCAGCATCCGCCTGTCGCACCGCCTCCAGGGCATGCCCGAGTACGTCGTCGACTACGTCCTCGTCCACGAACTCGCCCATCTGCTCGTGCCCGGGCACGGACCTCGCTTCTGGGAACTCCTGGAGGCCTATCCGCGCACGGAGCGGGCCCGCGGATACCTCGAAGGCGTGGTGGCCGCCGAGCGGTTGCCCCATGTGCCCGGCGCCCGGGGCGAGAGCCCCGTGGGGTGACCGACCGCTTTCCGCGAGCGAACAGCCGATACGGCTGTGCGGGCGTTGTGTACCGGCTCTGTACCGACCTCGTCCGGTGTCCGAGTTTGCCGTTAGCCTGGCGCGACGCACTCACGCTCTGGATGGGGGACGGTCGTTACGCATGGCCAGGGAATTCCAACGCGGCCACAAGGCCAGGATCAGTGACCTCACCGCGGGCACGGATCTGTACGTAGGCGTACAGATCGCCGGCCCCGGGCTGAGCTTCGACATCAGCTGCTTCGGCCTCGACGCCGACGAACGGCTTTCGGACGACCGGTACTTCGTCTTCTTCAACCAGCCGAAGTCCCCCGAGGAGTCCATTCAGCTCCTGGGCGCCCAGGCGGGCGACACGGAGTCCTTCCGGGTGACGCTCGACCGGATCCCGCCACAGATCCAGAAGCTGTCCTTCACGGCGACCATCGACGGCGCCGGGCAGATGTCGCAGATCGCCTCCGGTTACATCCGGATCGTCGCGGGCGGCGAGGAGGTGGCGCGCTACTCCTTCAACGGCTCGGAGTTCTCCACCGAACGGGCCGTGATGCTGGGCGATTTCTACCTCAAGGACGTCTGGCGGTTCGCCGCCGTTGGGCAGGGCTTCGACGGTGGCCTGGATGCGCTGCTGAAGAACTTCGGCGGCGAGGTCGCCGAGGAGGAGGCGCCCGCGCCCGCCCCGCAGCAGCCGCAGGCCGGCGCGGCCCCGGGCTTCGCGCCGCCCGCGTTCGGAGTCCCCGGAAACGCGGAACCCGGCCCGGCGGCGCCTCCGGCGCCCGCGCCCCAG
>NZ_WWIC01000062.1:0-12643 GCF_009872555.1 Streptomyces sp. SID5643 | reverse complement strand
GTCCGGCTCGGGGGCCGGTTGCCGCGCTCCCGCCCCGGCCGCCGGGTGGGAGCCGAGGGCGACGGGCTCGGCAGCCGCCGGGCCGGCCTGGTGGGATGCGGCGGGCTGGGGATACCCCGTCCGGTACGTGTCGTACGGGCCGGTGGCGGGCTGCGCGCTCGTCTGCTCCACCTGGTGGGTGCCGGTGGCGACGGTTGTCTCGGCGGACGGCGGGGCGGACCCGTTCGGCTCGTTGGGTATGGCAGGTTCGTTCGAGCGGGGTGATGAAGAGCAGGTGGTCATACTCGCCTCCGTGGGAAGAGTGCGGCCGCTCCTGCGCCCCCCGTCGTGTGACGAGCGACGTTACGCAGACCATTACTAGGCGCCACCGTCACCCCGTGCCACTCGGGTGAGCCACCGGGATGACCACCGCACGGGAGAATCCGCCGGCTCGCCGACATGTCGGGCCCCGGCCGCAATACAGCCGCCGGAAACGGGAATCCACATAGGGGGTCTTCGGGAGGTCCCGTGTCACGGCATGCCAGGAGGAGGGCAACCCGTGGATACGACCACAAAGGTGCTCGTTCTGGCCGCGGTTCTCGCGGCCGTCGTCCTCGTCTTCGCCGTCGTCGTCCTCGTGCGGCTGGTACGGACCCGGCGCGAATTGAGGCGCGCGGGGCTCCCCACGGGCCCGCGCTGGGTCTTCTGGGGCGCGGTCCTCTATCTGGTGCTGCCCACCGACCTGGTGCCCGATCCGGTGTACCTGGACGACATCGGCGTCCTGCTGCTCGCGCTGCGCTCTGTCCGCGGCTCCCTCGGCGAACGGGAGCGCAAGTCGGCACCCCGGCCGGACCGGCAACCGGCAAATAACTACGGAAAGTAAGGAAACCAACCACCCGTTCGATTCGTATAAGTCTCTGGAAGCCGAAACAGGCCGGCGGACCGGGCAGCCACGCCCCGGGGGGTCACCGTCTGCTCGGCGCAGTACCGACGAGGGAGAGACGATGCAACCGTTCGCGCTCAACTACGCGCGCCCGGCAGTGGAGTTGGAAGCTGCCATTCCGTACGTGTACGACGCCGGACTGCAGTTGAACGTGCTCCGCGACGGACGGGTCGCGGCCTCCGACTTCGCCCTGTTGAGAGAGTTCGGCACCACGACGTCCACCGCCGGCTCCAAGACGCATTTCGACGACTGACCACGGGCCGCAGAAGATGACCGTACTGATCCTCACTTGCGAGGAGGACGTCACCGCGGACATGGTCGTGGTGCATCTCAACGCGACGGGGGTACCGGTGGTCCGGGTCGATCCCGCGGACCTGACCGGTGGCGTCGCGTTGTCGGGGGAATTCGTGCACGGCCGGTTCCGCGGCCATCTGTCCGCCGGGGGGCGGCTGGTGAGCATCGGGGGGATCCGGTCCGTGTGGGTGCGCCGGCCCGGCGTCCCGGCCGCGCGGGCGGCCCAGCCGTCCGCCTGGCTGACCGAGGAGGCCGCGCAGGCGCTCTACGGCATGCTGCGGGGCTCGGACGCGCGCTGGATGAACCATCCCGACGCGGCGCGCCGGGCCCGGCACAAGCCGTGGCAGCTGCGCCTGGCCCAGAGATGCGGCCTGCCCGTGCCCGCCACGCTGATCACGACCTTCCCGCGCGCCGCCCGCGAGTTCGCCGAGCGTTACCCGGAGCTGGTGGTCAAGCCGGTGTCGGGTGCGCATCCGCAGGACCCGCCCCGGGCGGTGCCGACCAGCCGGGTCTCGCCGGAGGCGGACTTCTCCGCCGTCGCGTTCGGGCCGACGCTGCTACAGCGGCGGATCACCAAGCGGGCCGACATCCGGCTCACCGTCGTGGGTGGACGGATGCTGGCCGCCCGCAAGGCGGCCGCCGAGGACGCGGACCCGGACGAGGTGGACGTGCGGTTCGCCGCGCCCGGCTCGCCGTGGCGTCCCGTCGACGTGCCGTCCTGCATCGCGCCCGGGGTCCTGTCCTATCTGCGTGAGGCGGAACTGGCCTACGGGGCTTTCGACTTCGTGGAGGACTCCGACGGGACGTGGTGGTTCCTGGAGTGCAACCAGTCGGGGCAGTTCGGCTTCGTCGAGGTGGAGACGGCTCAGCCGATCGCCCGGACCATCGCCGAGTGGCTGGCCCGGCCCGTTCCGGTCCAGCCGTTGCACGTCAACGGAGCCGACACGACGCTGCGTTGAGCACCGGGCCCGGCGCAGACCGGGCCCGGGCCCGCCGCCCGGATCACTGCGGCCGCGGGCCGGGGAGCATGCCGGCGCGCTGCCAGCCGGCTCCCGGGGAGTGCGGGCGGTCGTAGCCGAGGGACTGTGAGGGCCGCATGACCAGCTCCAGTTCCCTGCTCACACGTTCGGCCTCGCGGCGCACCTGTGCGGGTACGTCACCGCGCTCCGCGATGAGTCGGTCGTAGATGGGGGAATCCTGGAACACCCGTCAACGTGCCTTTCTGCTCGTCGGCCCCGTGCGGGGGCGAGACTGCGAGTGTAGGCGGCACGGTGTCCCGGAGTGTGAATTCCTTGGGATGACTTGACGCAGACCGGACATCCGTGACAGGCGATTGCGGGACTTTCTCAGGCTCCCGTGGTGGACCCCGGCCGGACGATCATCAGGACGGTGACGGTGGCCCACAGCAGGTTGAACACCCCGGTGAGCATGGCCAGTCGGGCGGTGCTCCGCCGGTCGACGCCCTGCTCTGCACTCAGCCGGGCGAGGAGTTCCTCCTGGCGGGGCAGGACGAAGGCGATCAGGATGCCGGCGGCCGCGGCGGTGAGAGCGATGGAGGTGACGAGCCATCCGCTGCCGAGGACGCCCATCGCGGCCGCGGTGGCGAACCCGAGGAGGGGGACGGTGAGTCCGACCTTGGCGTAGACGCGGCAGATGCGGTGCAGGAGCGCCGCCGTTCCGGCTCCGGCGGGAGCCGCCCGGCGCACGGCGGGCGGGAACATGCTGGCCGCGACGGTCACGGGACCGACGGCGACGATGGCGGCCAGGACATGGAGGGACAGCAGGATCTTGGTCACCGGGGCTCTTTCCGTGAATGCGGTCGACGCGCCCACGCTAGGACGCCTGCGCGTGATCCCCCATGGGCTGGAACGACAGCTTCCAACAGGTTCTCGCCAAGTCGTCCGACCTGTGCCTCTGCTTTTGGAGCTGCCGTGAACCCACGTCACAGGACCGGCGGGAACCCGCCTAGGGTGACGGTCATGCACTCTGTGGTGATCCTGGTCCTCGACGGAGTCGTGCCCTTCGACATGGCGGCTCCCCAGCAGACATTCGCCTGGACCCGTATGCCGGACGGGCGGCCGGCCTACCGGGTCCGGCTGTGCGCCGAAACGCCCGAGGTGCGCGCGGACGGCGGCTTCACCCTGCGGATCGAGCGGGGCCTTGAGGCGCTGGCGGAGGCGGACACCGTCATCGTGCCCGGCTGCTCCCCCGACGCGGCACCGCCGCCGGCCCGGGTGCTGGCGGCCCTGCGGGAGGCGGCCGAGGCGGGGACCCGGATCGCGTCGGTGTGCGTGGGCGCCTTCGTCCTGGCGGAGGCCGGGCTGCTGGACGGGCTGCGCGCCACCACGCACTGGGTGGCCGCCGGCGAACTGGCCCGGCGCTTCCCTCGGGTCGAGGTGGAGCCGGACGTGCTGTACGTCGACAACGGGCAGATCCTCACCTCGGCCGGTGCGGCCGCCGCCCTGGATCTGTGCCTGCACATGATCCGGCGGGATCTGGGGTCGGCCGTGGCCGCGAGCATCGCCCGCATGTCGGTCATGCCGCTGGAACGGGAGGGCGGGCAGGCGCAGTTCATCGTGCACGAACAACCGCCCGTGCCCCGGGGGTCCGCGCTCGAACCGGTGCTGGAGTGGATCGAGGACCATCTCGCGCACGAGGTGACGCTGGGCACGCTGGCGGCGCGGGCGGGGATGAGCGAGCGGACCTTCAGCCGCCGCTTCCGCGAGCAGACCGGCACCACACCGCTGCAGTGGCTGCTGCGGGCTCGGGTGCGGCGCGCCCAGTACCTGCTGGAGAACTCCGACCACTCCGTGGAACGGATCGCGCGCCAGGCGGGCTTCGGCTCGCCGACCGCGTTCCGGGAGCGGTTCCGCAAGGTGGCCGGCACCACGCCGCACGCCTACCGCACGGCGTTCCACGGGCGCACGAACGCCCCGGCGGCCCCTTCCTAGGGGCCGCCGGGGCGTGCCGCCCGGTCCGCGCCGGGCCTTCGTCAGCGGTCAGCCGACCAGCGTCAGGCCGTTCTCCCCGTCCGCGTCGGCGGAGTGCGGCCGCCCTTCGGTGAGCAGCAGGACATCCGCCTTGGCGATGGCGTCACTGATGTCGGACGTCCCCATCATCACGCACAGCGTGTAGCTGACGTCCTCCAGCTCGCGTGCCGCCTTCGGCACGTGCCTCTCCGACTGAGCGATCCTCAGCGACGCGTACCGCGTCAGCAGCTCCCTGACGATCTTCCGGTCCGGTACAAGCACGTAGCGCCCCTCTCTGTGTTTTCGCTGCGTATGCCCGAACCACGCGGAAGCATTCACACGATTTTCTCATCTGTAGCGGATTTGACGAGAACTGATCGGTTGCGACCGGTATTAGGTGAGCTGGCCCCGGTGCAGAGCGGTGTATGCCCCGCCCCTGCGCAGCAGCTCCTCGTGCGTGCCGATCTCCTCGATGCGGCCGTCGCCCATCACCACGATCCGGTCGGCGCCCTGGACGGTCGACAGCCGGTGCGCGACGACGAACGTGGTGCGCCCGTGCAGCAGCCGGGCCAGCGCCTGCTGGACGAACGCCTCCGAGCGGGTGTCGAGCGCCGAGGTCGCCTCGTCCAGGACCAGCACCCGGGGGTCGCGGATCAGGGCCCGGGCGATGGCGAGGCGCTGTCGCTGTCCGCCGGACAGCCGGGCGCCGTGCTCGCCGACCAGGGTGTCGAGGCCGCGGGGGAGGCGGTCGACGAACTCCAGGGCGTTGGCGTCGCGCAGGGCCGCCCGGACCGTCTCCTCGTCGGCGTCGTCCATGCCGTAGGCGACGTTCTCGCGGATCGTGCCGTCGAAGAGGACCGACTCCTGCGGCACCACCGACAGGAAGCGGCGGTAGGTGCGCAGGTCGAGGGTGTTCATGTCGGTGCCGTCGAGCAGCAGCCGTCCCGAGGTGGGGCGGATGAAGCCGATGACGAGGTTCAGGACGGTGGACTTGCCGGCGCCGGACGCGCCGACGAGGGCGACGGTCTCGCCCGCGGCGACGTGGAGGGTGAAGTCCCGTACCGCCGCGCGCCCGCCGGTCTCGTAGACGTGGTCGACGTGGTCGAAGGTGATGGCCCCGCGCACAGACGTGAGCTCGGACTTGCCCTCGTTGTCCTCCAGTTCCGGGACCTGGAGGACCTCGCCCACCGAGCGGACGGACTCCAGTCCCTTGGTGATGACCGGGGCGAGTCCCGCCAGCGTCGTCGTGGAGTTGGTGAGGGTGGTCAGGAAGGCGCTGAGCATCACGACATCCCCGGCGGTGACGCCCCAGACACCGTGGTACGAGAGCAGTGCCGCACCGGCCAGGACCAGGACGCCGACGACGTTGAGCACCACCCAGGCCAGCGAGCCGAACCGGCCGTTGACCAGGTCGAGGCGGAGGCCGGAATGGAGCAGCCGGTTCAGGGTGCCGTTCATGCGGCGCAGCGCGTTGCCCTCCAGGCCGTGGGCACGGGTGACCGGGATGAGGCGGGTCATCTCCGTCACGCGGGACGACAGGGTCTCCACCTCGTGGCGGAAGTGCTCGTTGTGCGTGCGCAGGCGGGCCCGCAGCCGGGCGATGAGGAGCGCCGCGGCGGGCACGACGACCAGGAAGACGGGGAGGAACTCGGGGGTGCGGACGGCGATGATGACCAGTCCGCCGATGAGCACGGTGGTCGCGCCCAGTCCGATCTCGGCGGTCTGCTGGACCATCTGCTCGACCGTCTCCACGTCGCGCACGACCTTGGCCTGGAGGACACCGGCGCTGACGCGGGAGTGGTAGCCGATGGACAGCTGCTGCATGCGGGTGCACAGGTCCGAGCGCAGGGCGGTCCCCATGCGGCGGACACTGCCGTAGAGGAGGCGGACGTACAGCACGTGCAACGGGTAGTTGATCAGCAGGATGAACAGGATGAGGCCGGTGCTGGTCCACAGGCGGCTGATCGGCTGGTGCTGGACGACGGTGTCGATGATGGACGCGGTGATCAGCGGCAGCAGCCAGATGGGGCTGTGCTTGACGGTGAAGACGGCGGCCGCCGCGAGGAGCCGCCGCCGGTCCGCGCGGAAGAGGTAGGCGAGGGTGCGGACCGGGTGCTCGCCCCGGTAGCGGTGGTCGAGCGGTCTTTCCCACGACGATGCCATCGGCGGTGGTCCTCCCCGGTTGCCGGTGCGTGGCGCGTACGTGTGCGTCGGCAGCATGAGACCCGGGGACGGCGTGCGGCCGTCCCCGGGTCTCATGGTCCGGTCAGGCGGCGTCCAGCTCCGCCAGCTCCTCGGCGGTCAGGGTGAGGTCGCCGGCGGCGAGCGAGTCGCGGATGGTCTCGGGCCGGCTCGCGCCCGGGATCGGGACGACCACCGGCGACTTGGCGAGCATCCAGGCCAGGCACAGGCGCTGCGGGCTCACGCCGCGTGCCTCGGCGATCCGGGCGAAGGGGGCGTGGCCCGAGCCGAGTTCAGCGGCCTTCGAGATCCCGCCGAGGGGGCTCCAGGGCAGGAACGCGATGCCGAGTTCGTCGCACAGGCGCAGTTCCGGCTCGCTGGAACGGAAGGCCGGGGAGAACTGGTTCTGCACGGAGGCCAGGCGCCCGCCGAGGATCTCCTGGGCCTGGCGGATCTGCTCCGGGTTCGCGTTGGAGATGCCGGCCATACGGATCTTGCCCTCGTCGAGCAGGTCCCGGATCGCGCCGACGGACTCGGCGTAGGGGACGCGCGGGTCGGGGCGGTGGAACTGGTAGAGGCCGATGGCCTCGACGCCCAGCCGGCGCAGGGACTCCTCGCAGGCCGCCTTGAGGTGGCGGGGGCTGCCGTCGAGCGTCCAGCTGCCGTCGCCGGGGCGCAGGTGACCGCCCTTGGTGGCGACCAGGACGTCACCGCCGCGGCCGTGGGAGGCGAGGGCCTTGGCGATCAGGGTTTCGTTGTGACCCACCTCGTCGGCGTCGCGGTGGTAGGCGTCCGCGGTGTCGATCAGGGTCACACCGGCGTCGAGAGCGGCGTGGAGGGTGGCGAGAGAGCGTTCCTCGTCGGGTCGTCCCTCGATGGACATGGGCATCGCGCCCAGGCCGATCGCGCTGACCTCGACGTCACCGATGCGGCGGCTGTGCATGGGTTCGTGACCTCTTCCGGCTGTCGGGCGATGGTCACTCCAGCCTGGACGCCGCGCGGCCGGGGGTCCAATAGAAGAAGGAGAACGCATTCAGCACCCGGGCCGCTGAATCGCGCCCTGGCCTCGCAACCCCCTTGTCACACCTGGATGAAACCCCGCGTCCGAGGACTCATCTCCCCCAAACAGACCGGCGATCCGTAGGGGGTTCCTCCGCCTCGCTGCCATATTCGAGAGCCACTTCGGAGGTGGTTGTGAGCACAGAGGTGACAGCATCCGGTCCGGGGGAGACGACGACGCGCACGCCCGGGGGCACCGCGGAGCGCGTCGCCGGCCTGGAGCACCGCCGGGAGCGGGCGGTGGCCCCGGGCGGGCCGCGCAGGCGCGGGGAGTTCTCGGCCCGGGAGCGGATCGAGCGGCTCCTGGACAAGGACTCCTTCACCGAGACCGGTCTGTTCGTCCGGGCCCGGCCCGCGGGGCACGACGCCCGTCGCCCGTACGGCGACGGCGTGGTCACCGGGTACGGCACGGTCGACGGCCGCCCGGTCTGCGTGTTCGCGCAGGACTCCACGGTCTTCGGCGGCAGCATGGGCGAGGCCTTCGGCGAGAAGACCGTCGCCCTGATGGAGCTGGCCCTGAAGACGGGCTGCCCGGTGATCGGCCTGAACGACTCCGGCGGGGCCCGCATCCAGGAGGGGGTCGCCGCGCTCGCCCTCTACGCCGAGCTGGTCCGGCGCAACGTCAAGGCGTCCGGGGTGATCCCGCAGATCTCGGTCGTCCTCGGCCCGTGCGCGGGCGGTGCGGCGTACTCGCCGGCGATCACCGACTTCACCGTGATGGTGGACGGCGCCTCGCACATGTTCGTCACCGGTCCCGACGTCATCGAGACGGTCACGGGCGAGCGCACCACCGCCGAGGAACTGGGCGGCGCCCGCACCAGCAACACCGTCAACGGCAACGCCCACTTCCTGGCTGCCGACGAGGAGGACGCCCTCGACACCGTGCGCGACCTGCTCTCCTACCTGCCGGCCAACAACCTGGAACGGCCACCGGAGTACGCCCCGGGGAGTGCCACGCCCGGTGCAGGGCTCGACGAGGTCGTCCCGGACCGGCTCGGCGAGGCCTACGACATGCGGGACATCCTGCACGCGGTCGTCGACGACGGTGAACTGCTGCCGGTGCAGGAGCTGTTCGCGCCGAACATCATCTGCGCCCTGGCCCGGGTCGAGGGCCGCTCGGTGGGGGTCGTCGCCAACCAGCCGCTGCACGCCGCCGGGGTCCTCGACATCGACGCCTCCGAGAAGGCCGCTCGGTTCGTGCGGTTCTGCGACGCGTTCGGCATCCCGCTGCTGACCTTCGCCGACGTGCCCGGCTATCTGTCCGGCGTGCGGCAGGAGCAGGCCGGGATCATCCGGCGGGGCGCGAAACTGCTGTACGCCTACGCCGAGGCCACCGTCCCCAAGGTCACGGTGGTGGTGCGCAAGGCGTACGGCGGCGGATACGCGGTGATGGGCTCCAAGCACCTCGGCGCGGACGTCAACCTCGCCTGGCCCACCGCCCGGATCGCCGTCATGGGCGCCGAGGGGGCCGTGGGCGTCCTGCACCGGCGCGAACTCGCCGCGTCCGACGACCCTCAGGCGCTGCGCGCCCGCCTCCTCGCCGCGTACGAGCGCACCCACGGCACGCCGTACCTCGCCGCCGAGCGCGGCTATGTCGATGCCGTCATCGCGCCGCGCGAGACGCGCGAGCAGGTCTGCCGCGCCCTGCGCGCACTGCGCGGCAAACGCGCCCCGATGCCGGAACGCCGGCACGGCAACATCCCCCTCTGACCTCCGCCTCCCCTCCCTTCGTGACCCCTGGACCGATCCGCGCCGTGAGGAGCCCCGCCTGATGGACAGCCGCCGCCCCCCGCTCGCGCCCGCGTGCCCCACACTGCCGGAGTACGTACGGCACTGGGCCGAGACCACCCCCGACCGCCGGGCGTTCACCTTCGTCGAGCACCCGGCACAGCACTCGCGGGGCGTCCACCGCACCCTCACCTGGCGCCGTCTGGACGTGCGGGTACGGGCGCTCGCCGCACGCCTCGCGGACGAGACGGACCCCGGGGACCGGGTCGCGCTGCTGTGCCCGCAGGGCACGGAGTACGTGACCGCCTTCCTCGCGGCCCTGGCCGCCGGGGTGGTCGCCGTGCCCCTGTACACCCCGGGCCTGCCCGGGCACGCCGACCGGCTCGCGGGCGTCCTGGCCGACGCGCGCCCCTCGGTGGTGGTGACCACGAGCCGGACGCGGGACGAGGTGCGGGACTTCCTCGGGACCGGCGGGCCGCGGATCGTCGTCGCCGACGACGTGCCCGACGACGAGGGCCGGGGCCGTGCGCAGGTCGCGCCGGACGAAGGGGCGACCGCCTACCTCCAGTACACGTCCGGTTCGACCCGGGCCCCGGCGGGTGTGGAGATCAGTCACGGCAATGTCGTCGCCAACGCCCGCCAGGCACTGTCCGCCTACGGCCTCGACACCCGCCCGATGACCAGTGTGGGCTGGCTGCCGCTCTACCACGACATGGGGCTGGTGCTCAGCGTCGCGGCCCCGGTGGCACGCGGGGCGCTGTCGGTGCTGATGGACCCGGCGGCGTTCCTGCACGAGCCGGTCCGCTGGCTGCGGCTGCTCGCCGCGCATCCCGACGCCGTGAGCGCCGCGCCCAACTTCGCCTACGACTACTGCGTCGCGACCGTCACCGCAGAGCAGAAGGAAGGGCTGCGGCTGGACAAGGTGACCGCGCTGATCAACGGCAGTGAGCCGGTCCGCCCGGGCACGGCCGACCGGTTCCACGCGGCGTTCGCGGGCCAGGGCCTGGCGCCCGGGACGCACTGCCCCTCGTACGGGCTGGCCGAGGCCACGGTGTTCGTGTGCGCGGCCCGGCCGGGCGAGCCGCTCAGCCGGTTCGCCCTGGACCGCGACGCCCTGGCGGCCGGCAAGGCCCTGCCCGCCCGGCCCGACGATCCCCGGGCGGTGCTCCTGGCGGGCTGTGGCACCCCGGCGGGCCAGCGGGTCCGGATCGCCGACCCGGTGTCACGCGCCCTGTTGTCGGAGGGGGAGGTCGGGGAGATCTGGGTGCAGGGGCCGAACGTGGGCCGCGGCTACTGGAACCGGGACGCCGCGGACGTCTTCGGCGCGGAGTTCGCGGTCGCGGCGGCCGGCCCGGGCCGCTGGCTGCGGACGGGTGATCTGGGCACGGTGCTGGAGGGGCGACTGGTCGTCACGGGGCGCCTGAAGGACCTGATCATCGTCGACGGTCGCAACCACTACCCGCAGGACGTCGAGGCGACGGCGCAGGAGGCGCACCACGTGGTCCGCCGGGACCGGCTCGCCGCCTTCGCCGCGCCGGGTGAGGCCGGCGGCGAGTGTGCGGTCGTCGTGGCGGAGCATGCGCGCACCGCACCCCTCGCCAAGGTGGACGTGGCGGCCGTGGCGCGTGCCGTACGCGGTGCCGTCTCGGCCCGGCACGGGCTGCGGCTGGCCGATGTCGTCCTGGTGCCGCCGGGCACGGTGCCGCGTACCTCCAGCGGCAAGGTGTCGCGGGCGCTGACCCGCACCCGGTACCTGGAGGGCGCCTACGGCGGGCGGGCCCGGGCGGGTGACGCGGGATGAGGCGCGTCGACGAGGCCGCGCTGCGCCGGCTGGTCGCCGAGCGGGTGGCCGCCTGGAACGGCACGTCCCCCGACGACGTGCCGATGGACCGGCCGCTCGCGGACCTCGGCATGGCCTCGCGGGACGCCGTCGCCCTGGCCGGTCAGCTCTCCCGCGCCACGGGCCGGGAGCTGCCGACGACGCTGCTGTGGGAGACGCCCACCGGGGAGGCCCTCGTGGCGCGGCTGTGCGCCGCGGGAGCCCCGGGAGCCCCGGCGGCCGAGGCGGCGCCGGTGCCGCGTGCCGTTGTGGCGGGAGGGCCGGCAGGACCGGCCGAGCCGGTCGCGGTCGTCGGCATCGGCTGCCGTCTGCCCGGCGGGGTACACGACCCTGACGCCTACTGGCAGTTGCTCAGCGCGGGCACCGACGCGATCCGCCGCGTACCGGAGGACCGCTGGCGCGACTTCACCGCGTTCCCGCCCGCCGACGCCCATCCGTACGGCGGCTATCTCGACGACATCGCCGGGTTCGACGCGGACTTCTTCCGCATCACCCCGCGCGAGGCCGCGGTGATGGATCCCCAGCAGCGGATCCTGCTGGAGGTCGCCCAGGAGGCGCTCGACCACGCGGCCGTGCCGGCCGGCTCCCTGGCGGGTACGGCCACCGGCGTGTTCGTCGGCATCTCGGCGCCGGAATACGGGCAGGTGACGGGAGCCGACCCGGCCGCCGTCGACCCCTGGGCGCCGGCCGGGGGCGCGCTCAGCGTCGCCGCGGGCCGCCTCGCCTACGTCCTGGACACGCGCGGGCCGAGCCTGGCCGTCGACACGGCCTGCTCCTCCTCACTGGTCGCCGTGCACCAGGCCTGCGTCAGTCTGCGCACGGGCGAGAGCGACACGGCGATCGCGGCCGGGGTCAACCTGCTCCTGTCGCCGGCCGTCACGGTCGCGTTCCGGCGGGCGGGCGCCCTCGCACCGGACGGCAGGTGCAAGCCGTTCTCGGCGGCGGCCGACGGCATCGGCCGCGGCGAGGGCTGCGCGGTCGTGATCCTGAAGCGGCTGTCCGACGCCGAGCGGGACGGCGACCGGGTGCTGGCCGTCGTCCGCGCCACGGCGGTCAACTCCGACGGCCGCTCGAACGGCCTCATGGCACCCAGCCCGGCCGCCCAGCAGGCGCTGCTGGAGCGGGCGTACGCGGGGGCCGGGCTCGCCGCGGAGCACGTCGACTACGTGGAGGCGCACGGCACGGGCACGCCGCTGGGCGATCCGATCGAGGCGGGCGCCCTCGGCGCGGTGCTGGGCGTGGGCCGGGACCCCGACCAGCCGCTGCTGCTGGGGTCCGCCAAGGGCAACCTCGGTCATCTGGAGTCGGCGGCGGGCATCGCGGGGCTGGTGAAGACCGTGCTGGCCCTGCACCACGGCACCATCCCACCGTCCCTGCACTGCGAGCGGGGCAGCTCCCTCACCGATCCCCGGCTGCGGGTGGTGACCGAGCCGGAACCCTGGCCCCGCTACGGCGGCACGGCTGTCGCGGGCGTCTCCGGGTTCGGCTTCGGCGGCACCAACGCCCATGTGGTGCTGGAGGAGGGGCCGTCCGCAATGGTCCCGGTGCGGCCGGCCGAGGAACCGGCCGCCCGCGTGCACCTGCTCTCCGACTTCGACACCGAGCGCCTCCGGGACACGGCGGGCAGGCTCGCCGACCGGCTGCGCGACC